>DATKXE010000372.1:0-2147 GCA_035529195.1 Anaerolineales bacterium | reverse complement strand
CTGCCGAATTGTTGGATGTAAATGTAGGTATCGCAGTGGGTGATCTGGCACCTGATTTTACCGGCACCACTGTTGATGGACAGGCAATTACCTTGAGCGAACTGAGCGGAAAGCTGGTCGTGGTTAATGTTTTTGCTTCCTGGTGCGGACCTTGCCGGGCAGAAACCCCACATCTAGTTGAGGTTTACAAGCAGATTGACCGGGATCGGGTTGAATTCATCGGTTTAAATTTGCAGGAGACGCCGAAGGCAGTTGAATCCTTTAAGGATGAGTTTTCCATTGATTACCCGCTTGTGCTCGA
This sequence comes from Anaerolineales bacterium, assembly GCA_035529195.1. GTDB lineage: Bacteria > Chloroflexota > Anaerolineae > Anaerolineales > UBA4823 > PFL25. Next base: position 1,846 of record DATKXE010000372.1, on the reverse strand, counting down.
TGAGGGTGGTGGTATCACCGATATCTACCGCCCCATTGGTTTGCCCACAACCTGGTTTATCGATCAGGATGGCATTATCCGCTTCTCCTTTTCGGGACCGATGACGAAGGAATCTTTGCAGGTTATCCTCGAGGATGTTGAAGCCGGACGTGATCCTGACCCCTTTGCTGTGATCGGATAGATTTCAGGTCATCAAAAAAGTGAAAATGATGGATTTCAAAAGAATGGAACGAACTCTACGGGTATACTGGTTTAACTTCAGTGGCTCAAGGTTTGTGTTGGTCTATTCCAGACCTCAACCGGCTAACAGGAATGATATATAAGACGACTTTATCCGCCAAACTTTACCGGTTTTTTGTGCTGGTCTACGGCATATTCAAGATGTCCCGCCCAGCACAATTGCTGGCCATCATTCTGGTCTACCTGTACGGGAGTATTGTCGCCTGGGCACACGATGCAGCTATAAACTTAAATGCTTTTGCTTTTGGGCTGCTGGTTGTGCTGCTGATCAGTGCCAGCATCCATTTAGCCAATGAGTATGCTGATTCCGAGACAGATGCTCTTACCCGGCGGACTCCTTTTTCCGGAGGCAGTGGAGCGCTTCAAGATTTGGATCTCCCTCCAAGGGCTGCATTGATATCTGCCTGGTTGGCGCTGCTTATAGGGATTATCCTGACTGTGCTCGGGTTTACCTCAGGAATATTTAGCCTGACTGCAGTGATGGTCTTATTTGCAGGGGCGTTCATGGGCTGGATGTATTCGCTGCGACCCTTAGCTCTGGCCTGGCGAGGATGGGGAGAGCTGGACAATGCCTTGCTGGGTGGGGTGGCTTTACCCCTCTATGCTTACCTGGTGCAGAGTGGTGAACTTGACCCATGGGTGATCTTGATTTTCATCCCCTTTGGTATGCTGGTCTTTGTCAATTTATTGGCCACGACCTGGGCTGATCGCGATGCGGATGAGGCAGTGGGGAAATTTACCTTAGCGACTCGCTGGAAGCCCGCCCGGTTAAGATGGGTATACCTTGCAGTAGCCGTCAGCACATTTGTTTATCTGGGGATTTTTAATATGCACCTCTATCCCCAGGTGGTCACCCTGGCGAGCTTGCTTGTGCTGCCAGTCTTGTTGTGGGGCTTCAGCGCATACACGCGCCAGCACTCCCCGTTTCCGACGGTAGCTGCCATGGCTATCTTTCTGTTGATTCAGATCGCTGCCTGGGGGGCAGTTATTTTGTGGGTGTAAATTTTCAGTTCTCAAGATAGATAATAATAGGTAACTGTGAATGGACTGTGATGGTTACTTGACTAAACTCTTTGGCTGGGTTAGACTCTATCAACGTAACAAGTATTTGGTATATAAAAACATGAATCAAACTTTCTCGACCCGCTTATATTTTAGTGCCTCCTATTATTTTGGCTTCGGTTATCCGAATGCCGGTGGCGGCGCTTAAGCGGGAAGACAGAAATTAATTCTACCCATTTGATGCGAGGCCAGCGGCCTCGCATTTTTTATTTTATGGAGGTTGGTCCTATGCCGGTGAGAGGAGTTCGTGGAGCGACGGATGTTGCAGAGGATAAACCTGAGGCAGTTCTGGCTGCCACCCGGGAGCTACTTACAGCGATTCTGGAAGCTAACCCCGAACTGCGCAGCGAGGATATCGCCAGCGCGATCTTCACCACCACGGATGACTTTAACTCCGCATATCCCGCGCGGGCTGCACGCGAAATGGGCTGGACTGCAGTAGCGATGATCTGCAGCCGAGAAATTCCGGTACCGGGAGGGCTGCCGCGCTGCATCCGTGTCCTGCTGCAGTGGAATACCGCTCTTTCCCAGCAGGCTGTCCGCC
>DATKXE010000371.1:0-2485 GCA_035529195.1 Anaerolineales bacterium | reverse complement strand
ATTGGCTACCGCAGCCGCAATAATATCCCCCATGTAGAAGTTGCCCAGGCAGTGGTGGTACAGGAGATGCTGCCTTGTGAAGTTTCAGGGGTCCTGTTTACCGCAAACCCACTCACTGGCTCCCGGTCTGAAACCGTAATCGATGCAACCATCGGTCTCGGAGAAGCGCTCGTATCTGGCCAGGTCGAACCCGATCACTTCATCGTGGACATGAAACAACAGAAAGTGATCACCCGAAAATTGGGATCTAAGTCTATCGTCATGTTTCCAAAAGAAGGTGGCGGTCTTGGCACAAGGGCAAATGATGCGAATCAGCAGCCAGCAATCCAAGATGAGACAATCCTGGAATTGACCGAACTTGGAAGACAGGTGACCGAATTCTTTACTTTTCCCCAGGACATTGAATGGGGTATCTTCGAAGGCCGAATATTCCTGCTTCAATCCCGTCCCATTACATCTCTCTTCCCACTCCCTGAAGGAATGAGCAGCAGCCCGCTGCAGGTGTTGTTTTCCTTTGGAGCGGTACAGGGCATGCTGGAACCCATGACGCCTCTGGGACAAGATGCTATCCGCTTGATCTTCGCGGGAGGCGCCAGCTTGTTTGGCTTCGATCTCGACCAGGAAACCCAGCCAGTGATAAAAATTGCCGGCGAACGATTATGGGGATTGGTTACACCGATAATCCAAAATCCAATCGGTGCACGGTTAATACCAAGAGTGTTCTCTGCTATAGATCCCAGCCTCCAGAATATCCTGGCAGCTCTCCACAATGATCCAGAATTTCAATTTGGGGAGGGGAATCTGCGCTGGTCGACTATTCGCCGCCTGGCAGCATTCGCAGGTCCTTTTCTCAAGCGCGTATTTCATTATGCCCGGAAACCCCAAGGTGCTGCTGAGCAGGTCCAACAAGCCAGTGAAAAGGAGATTGCAGAACTTAGAAAGAAATATGATGTTAACCCGAATAACCACAACAATCTTCCCGATCAGATTAACCTTTTCGGGGAAATATATAACGCCTTCCCCTATGCCGTGCCGAATATCGCGTCCGCAGCTGCGGGTGGTTTAATCCCCTTCTTCCTGTTAAACAAAATCTCAGAGAATTTATCGGGTTCAAATGAACTATCTCTCAAGGTGACCCGCGGTTTGAAATACAATGTCACTACCGAAATGGACCTCGACTTATGGCGCACAGCGCGCGAAATCCGCTCCGATCCATCCGCTTTCCAGCACATGCTCAATATTAATTCACGGGAGCTTGCCAGAGCGTATCTGGAAGGACAGCTGCCGGAAAGCGCCCAAAATGCCATTGCTCACTTTCTTGAAAAGTACGGGGTACGTGGTTTGGGTGAGATAGATATCGGGAGAAGACGCTGGAGAGAAGACCCTACCTACATCATCGAAGTCATTATCAGCTACATGCAGCTCGATGATACGGCTTTGGCTCCCGATGTTATCTTCCATAGAGGAGAACAACTAGCTCAAGAAGCCATTGTAGAACTGCAATCCACGGCTCGAGCAACTTTTGCTGGTGGACTCAAATCCCGATTGATTGGGATGCTTGCACTGCGTGTCCGAGCTCTGGCCGGTTTGCGGGAAAGCCCCAAGTTTCACATCATACAAATGATGGGGATCATCCGGCAGGGATTGCTCAAGAGCGGTCAAGCCCTCGTCAAGGAAGGGGTAATCGACCAGGCAGAAGACCTTTTTTATCTCTATTATGCGGAGATTGAACAGCTGGCCAATAATGAGGATCGCGATTGGCGCGTATTAATCGACCAGCGGCGAGCCAGCTACCAGCGTGAACTCATTCGGGTACAAATCCCCCGATTACTGATCAGCGATGGCCGTACCTTTTATGAAGGACTGACTTCCGAGGAAAATCAGACTGGGAAGTTAATCGGCAGCCCGGTTTCACCGGGATTGGTAGAGGGTATTGTCAGAGTTGTTCTAGATCCACTCAATCCGAGTTTGCAGCCAGGGGAAATCATGGTCTGTCCAGGTACCGATCCAGCCTGGACGCCCCTTTTTCTAACCGCAGGAGGTTTGATCATGGAAGTAGGCGGCATGATGACACATGGGGCGATCGTTGCCCGAGAGTATGGCATACCGGCCGTGGTTGGAGTTGATCGGGCGACGCATGTTTTACAAACTGGACAGAAAATTCAATTGAACGGCACCACCGGTGAGATTTTGCTTATGGATCAGGATTTAAAGATTATCAGCTCGGTGAGGATAAAATCTCTAGTGAGTATCTTGGTGAGATTGCAGATTATGCATCCGGAAATTTCCGAGAAAATACCCAATAGACATCCTGAACAATACCTTTAAATTCTGTCAAAACTAATTATCAAACTGTTTTCGGTTAGGCAATCTGCAGCAGATAGGAAACACACCTATCTTTGCTCAGGATTTCAAACGCTGGATTTCAAGATCCTTGGGGATGATTTCTCACCTTTCAGGTAGTTTGATGATAATCGACCACGTG
>DATKXE010000370.1:0-5675 GCA_035529195.1 Anaerolineales bacterium | reverse complement strand
TAAAAAAGTCTCTTGGTGATCCGTGCGGCGGAGGTACACCCGGTTACATCCCGAACCCGGTAGTTAAGCCCGCCAGCGCCGATGGTACTGCCCCGGTAGCGGGGTGGGAGAGTAGGTCATTGCCAAGAGACTTTTTTTGGTTTAATGATGGGACATTAAATATAATTCCTTGGGATGTTTGGTCGCAATATGAGCAGAGTGTTTGTAATAAACCCCAAAAAATGGACAGCATGCTGAGGAGGAATTAGACTCCAGGAAAGGGGACCACAATGCCACAACGACGTAAATTCTTAGCTGAATTCAATGCCCGGTTGGTATTGGAAATTATCAACGATCATAAGAGTACAGTCCAATCCTGCCGGGAATATGGCATCCGGGACTTCGTTCTGTCTCGTTGGAAATACTAGTTCATCGAGCGTTCTTCGCAGCTATTGAGCAAGGCACAGCCAGTGATGACAAAGACCAACGCATTGCCGAATCGCAGCGGATGGTAGGGCGTCTGGCAATGGAACCAGAGATGACGAAAAAAGGATCACGCTTTATGGCGGCACTACAAACGATCACCAATAATTCGAGGATATAGAAGGTCGTATAAGTATTATATGGGGTATAATATCATCATCAAATCCTTGGATGAAAGCTAGGTTGAAGTAGTGATTTGTACATCTCGGGGGCTTTGTCCGCCGTGAAACCCAATAGGCAGTCAGTAGAGAACATATGGGGATATTTTCAGATAGGCTTAGCCAATTATGGCAGCCTCCTAATCTCAGAACAACAGAGAAGGGGCGGCACGCGACCTGGTTAGAACTTTTTTACGATCTGGTGTTCGTGGTTGCTGTTGCCCAGCTTGGTCTTTTGCTTTCTCGCCAGTTGACTGTCTCGAGATTGCTAGAGTTTATCTTCCTTTTTATTCCGATTTGGTATGCCTGGTTCCACCATACGCTTTATGCAGATCGCTTTGACACGGATAATTTTGCCCATCGCTTTCTGACTATCGTCCAGATGGTGGGTATGGCTGGTGTGGCTGCCAATGTGACTGGGGCGTTAGGGGAAACCTCGCAAGTTTTTGCGGCTTCAATTGTGATTGTGAAACTGGTGATGGTCTTATTGTACCGGCGTTGCTACCATATTGAGATCGCGCGCCCCCTTGCGATCCGCTTATCGAATGTGTTCTTAATATCGGGATTCCTTTGGCTCCTCTCGATCTTTGTTCCTATTCCCTGGCGGTTTTGGATTTGGGGATTGGCGATCATCTTCGAGTTTGCTGTAGTTTTTCACCACTCAACACGCATGAAGTATGCAGTGATGCCGGTATCTGAGTCGCATGTAGTTGAGCGATTCGGTTTGTTTACAATCCTTGTTTTAGGGGAAGCGGTGGCTGGGATCGTGAATGGTGCAGCTGAAGCCAAATTCCAAATAGTTACTGCTGCGGTCAGCGTCTTTGGGGTACTCCTGGTATTTGGTTATTGGTGGATATACTTCGAAAACCTGGATGGAAGTACCTTAAAAGGATTGGGGGGGTGGTCTCCAGTAATATGGTTGTATATCCATTTACCATTGGTAATCAGTTTGACCGCTCTGGGAGTGGGTATAGAGCAATTGATCGCCGAGGCCACAATCCCTTTGGAAAATTCGGCCATCTGGTTGACATCCGGTGCACTGGCAGTATCCTTTGCCGCGATTGGGGTGACCCATATCGTGGTTTCGAGATACAAACCCGAAACGCTCAATCCTCAAAAAGGGTTATGGAGGTTTACTGCCGCGATTTTGGCGATCCTGATCGGGGTATTTGTTTATGCCATCGGTGGATCAGCTCTACTTTTGATTGGACTGCTATCGCTTGTGTCGCTCGGACAGGTGATAGGAGAACTCTTCGTACTCACTGACGAAGGTGGACATTTACAAGAAGCGATAGAAGAGTTATAGATGGAGAAGATAAATGGCTCAAAAAACACAATTAGAGAAATCCATGGATAAAAATTTGCCGGAAAACCTCAATCCTCAAACTAAAAAGAAGTTTGAGGCGATTCACTCCTACGACCCGTATGAGGGCGTGATCGCGGACCTTAACAAAGCGTTCCATCGAAGCTACAATCTCGCTATTCATAAGACCCATCAGAGACTTGGAAAAGATGATACACCGGTGATTATTATGTTTGGCGAACAAGCGATGCTCTTCCATGATGGTAAGCAGGAAACCGTTGATGTCATACCCGATCTGTATCACCGAGTTAAATCAATCAGCCACGTGTCATTTGGGGTGTATGTTACATTAGCGCAAAATGGTTACGGCCCCCTGATGTATGATAACCAGAAGGAACTTGAAAATATCCAGGAATTAATGGAGAAAGCTTTGTCGATTCTGGATCAAGAACCTATCCCGGCCAATTATTTGGGCTTACAACGGATAACTTTGGAAAATGCGCTGGTGATTGTGGATGAAGTGCTGTTAACTGGGCTGGTAGATAAGGGTACGGTGTTAGATTTTGGGAAGGAGAATGTCCATTTGTATCTAGAAAACGCGGCATTAAGTACATTACTTGAATTGGATATGCTGCATGAAACAGTGATGAAGTGGAAGGAGCAGATTGGACCAGAGAATTGGGAATCGCTTTATGTAGTGATCTGCGCTGGACACCAGGCTCGCTATAGAGAAGCCTCCAAACAGTATTTCCAGCGCCTGCTTGGAGAAAAAGAAGGGGATGGTGCACATTACGAAAATCGGGTGGTATACGCTGAACACATCTATGATGTCGACGCGGCCTTGGATTTACTCGCCCGACACATGAATGACCAGCAGGCATCGATTGAGTTATTCAACAACCCTACCCGTTTGCAAGAAGATTTAATGTCGGATGGCGCGGCTACTTACCTCAAGGAATTATTGCCGGATTGAAACACTAAAGACGAAGCTCACTCCCTCAACAGCTATTCGAACTGATCGATAACTGACCCACGGCAATCAACAACCTGCCCTCCCAAACTGGTAGCCTTCCATTTCCATTAATACAAAGTGGAAAGTGCAAGCTGTGACCTGGCCACGCAGCTCGGGAGAATTGAATTTATACAACGCAGCGCCTCCGCCAGCGCCGATGATACTGCCCCGGTAGCTGGGTGGAAGAGTAGGTCATTGCCAAGAGACTTTTTTTGGTTTATTCTGCCAAATCTCCAAAACCAACACCCACCCTGTGACTACCCACTCGACTTCTTAAAATCCGGTTGAGTGAAATCCCCTTCTTCAGACAAGAAATGATAATCGTCAAACATCTGGTTCCGGAATTAAATATTAACTATCTCCGCAAACCGGAACACGCCTCTGCCCTCGGGAGTTCCTGAGGATTGATCTCGCCGCTTAATGCCAAAGTACCCGGATCAGTAGACAGCTCTCAAATGACCGGTTGCTGATTATTTAATCCTTTCCCCCGGCGAATACTAATATATACAATTGGAATAATATTCCAGCACAGGCTAATTATGGTTCAGAGTCCGCTCACCACGGGGCATTGACCACAAATGCATAGGCCACAAATGTGCATGCGGCAATACACGCCAGGACAACAAAAGCAGTGGCAATGATGGCGATGATCGCTACCTTATTGTCAGAATCATTCGTTGTGTACAAATCGGTTTGGGTTGTTCCAGTAGTCTCTTCACTCATGGGTTTCCTCCTGCAGTAAGGATTTTGAGCAAATGGTCTTATTTTCCTGATGGCTGGTATTATACCCCCCGCAACCTAATAACTCACCTTATGGCGCCGCTCTTTCATTGTACGTACATTACCTATCGATATCCCTCCACAATACGAACCATATCATCAAATTGTTCTTCCATGTCTGCTACCATCTTAAATTGAGTACGGCAGCGGTCAAGGTTCTGATTCTTGCGCTGAATCTTGTAATAGATGTCTCCCTGCAAATGATCGGTCAGGAAGCGCATCCCACATTCAAGGGTCATCAGAATCGCAGAAAAAGGTAAATTCTTGATCTCCTCCGGGGTCAATACCTCCCCAACTGCATCCAGGTAACCTCGCGTGTAGTAGTCGAATCTCTGCAGATCAAAATTCACCAGCGAAAGATCTCGTTCATCCTCAGCTGCTGGATTCGCCAGAGACCGGATCGCATCCCCAAAATCATACAATGAGAGGCCTGGCATAACCGTATCAAGATCGATCACACACACGCCAGCACCTGTATCATTATCAATCATCACATTGTTGAATTTCGTGTCATTATGTGTTATGCGTTCAGGCAGTTCACCTTTCCGGAGTTTATCGACCAATACCGATGTGTCTTTGACCCGTTGGGTAACGAATTCAATTTCAGGTTTTGATAAGCGGGCGCGATTCAATTCGTCTTTTTCGACCGATTCGACAAATGTCCCGAAACGCTTCTGTGTATTGTGGAAATCAGGAATAGTTACAAACAGATTTTCGGACGGATAATCGCTCAATAGGTTTTGAAAATTCCCGAAAGCTTTCGCCGCGTGATAAACATGGTCTAGATTCTCAACAGATTCATATGTGCGAGCATTATTGATAAAAAGATAACCTCGCCAGTAATCCCCCTCTTCCGTTCGGATATAGAATTTTTCATCCACGGTCGGGATCAATGTTAGAGACTCTCGCTTTGGATCGCCCCCAGCTAATTTAATTTTCCCTCTTAAGTGCGCTGTTACATCTTGAATATTACTCATCAAGCCTTCGGGATCACGAAATACATGGTGGTTGATCCGTTGGAGAATGTAGCGTTGGGTTGATCCATTTACCTTGAAATTGGCGATGTAGGTATCGTTGATGTGCCCTTCTCCATAAGACTCTGCGGATGAGAAATCACCCTTAAAATCGAACTCTTGCACAATCTCTTGAAAATCAGGTTTCATCACCTTAACCCCATAGTTTTTTTGGGTAGACCCCATTATCTATCAAGACCTGTACCGCATTCTTCACCCAGATTACATCATCCTGGTAAGTGACCCCAAACCAGTGCTCTTCAGTAGGCAGCACCTGGACAGAGGCTTTTACCTCTTCCACCAGTTGGTTGACCACCTCAGGTAGAAAATACTCTGCTGAAGATAGATTACCACGATTTTCAGCCAAAAAACGCGCAAATCGGTCGCTTAATTCCCCAAACAGTTCACAAGTAAACCCCCAAATATTCATTGACACCACGCTATCCTCAGGAATTACGAACCAGGTGGTGTCATCCTCTGAATATTTTACCTGCCCATCAATTATCATGATTCGGGTTCGCTCACACACTTCGATTAATTGACCCTGTGGGTCAACAGAACAAATTCCACGGGACACATAACCATATTCAGTTAAAGTGTTTTTGAGTTGATAACCTACCATGCAGAATTCGTAAAGGGATTCTTGGGTCTTCACTTGCTGGAGATAATCTGCCAGGTCTAGGAATGCAGTTCGCCCGTAGAAATCATCCGCATTGATCACCGCGAAAGCCGATTCAACAGCATCCTTACAGCTCAGGACTGCATGAGCAGTACCCCAGGGTTTTTCCCGCTCCTCAGGCACCTGAATCCCATTCGGTAAGTTGTTTAGATCTTGATACACATATTCTGTCTCGCAATATTTACCGATAGTTTGATCGATCCGCTCGCGAAAAGCCAGTTCCATTTCCCTGTTGATCACAAAAATAATCTTCCCAAAACCTGCCTGT
>DATKXE010000369.1:0-7288 GCA_035529195.1 Anaerolineales bacterium | reverse complement strand
CGGGTTCGGTTTATTTCTTGTTGATCAGGAACGCGGTAACCAGATAGTGAACTGGCTGCCTTCCCCCAGAGTACTTTGCAGCTCGATTTCCCCACCATGAGCATGCAGGATATCTTGAGCGATGCTGAGTCCCAATCCCATCCCTTGTTTGATCTTTCTTCCTTGTTCTCCACGGTAGTAGGGCTCGAAAATTAGATCCTGCTCCTGGGTATTTATCCCCGCTCCTGTATCATTAAACCTGACCCAGACCTGCTGTTCATCCGCACCAGCCGAAATCACAACTGAGCCGCCAATTGGCGTATATTTGACTGCATTGCTGGCAAAGTTTCCAAATACTTGAGCCAAGCGAATTGGATCAGCATTGATCAGAGGAATGTCGAGCGGAATATCCTCCACCCAGCGCAGCTTTTTCTCCTCAGCCGGTTGTCTCCAGGCTAGCAGCACACCTGGCAACCATTCGCCTAATGCTACCTGCTCCTTGTTTAACTCTAGCGTTCCAATAACTTCATCATGTAAATGAGCAAGCTCATCCAGAACGTGCTGCATGCGCTCTGCTTCCTCATCGATGCCCCTGGTTAGTTCAACGAACAGCTGTGGATCCTGGCTCGCTCCCCGCAGTATTGATTGTATCCCTGAACGCATGGCACCTAAGGGACGCCCAAGCTCGTGCACCAGATTGGCGAGCAGATGACGCCGCGCCGATTCTAAATCTCCAAGACGCTCAACGAGTTGGTTTACCGATCTTGAGAGATCTCGGATTTCTTCTGGTCCTTCTTCTGGCAGGATTTCCTTTCGCTCCCCTTGTGCAAGCCCATAAATAGCATCTGTCACCCGCCTGATCGGATTTCCAATATTCAGACCTAGGATCGAACCCATCACCGTACCAAGGGCAAGGCCAAGGATTAATACCACAGTGATCAAATTCCTCAAGCGCGAAAAGAATTGATAAAGTGATTCACTGAGGTAGCTAACTCGCACCACGCCAATCACTTCTTCCTGGGAAGTAGTTACAGGCGTAAACACATCAACCAGGACATCATTTAATCTTAATAGCGAGTAATTTGTGTTAACAACTTCTTTCCCACCCCTGGCCTCGGTTAATCCCTCGAGTTCTAAACCCTCAATGATTTGCTCGTTGCCAATTTTATCGCTCGAAAATAATAATTTCCCGTCGGCATCCAGAAACATTACCCGAATGGCAGGATCGAGTCCCACCCGGTTGAGCATATTGCTGACGATGACCGGGTTGCCGAACAGCTCGAATTCAGCCCGGCTGATCTCAGCCAGGTAGCGTGCATCCTGAGATATATTATCTGCCACTGAAGGCAGCAGAAACTGCGACTCTAGAACATAAAATAACGCGAATGCGGCCAAAGGGATGATCACCAGAACTGGCAGGATATGGCTCACTATGAGGCGATTTCTTAGCGAACGGATCATCCGATCTCCAGCGGGATAAATTTGTAACCTTTCCCACGCACGGTTAATATTCGTTCAGGTTTGTTTGGATTTCTTTCAATTTTTTCTCTCAGCCAGCGAATATGGACGTAAACCACCTGAGGCTGCCCGATGTACTCCGCTCCCCAAACTCGCACCAGCAGGTCGTCGATAGTAAGCACCTTATTTGGATCAATGACCAGTGTGTGCAGCAGGTCAAACTCACGAGGTGCCAGTTCAACTTGCTTGCCAGCAACCTTGACAATATGAGCGCTGCTATCGATTTCAATATCACCCGCTATCAACAGCGATTGTTCAATAGCCAGTTGCGCGGGGCTGGCAGCACGCCTCAATACAGCTTTGATGCGTGCCAGGAGCACGTCCACATCAAATGGCTTGGTGACATAATCATCAGCACCTAATTCCAAACCCACTACTTCATCCAGCTCACGCCGGCGCGCGGTTAAAAATATGACTGGCAGCCCAAAATCCTGTTTTATTTTCCGAACCGCATCCAATCCATCCATCCCTGGTAATCCAATATCGAGTATAACCAGGTCAAATGCTGCCCCTCGCAACACATCGATGGCATCTTCTGCATTAGCAGCGCTTTTCACCTCATAACCTGCTTGCTCGAGGTTAAAGGCAAGACTGCGCCGCAGGAGCTGATCATCGTCAACGATTAATATTCTCTTCGCCATTGTTATCTTCTGGGGATTGTAACGCAAAAGGATGGGTACAGAACCTTAAGAACGCGAGAGAATTTTCATCACTGATGGCGAATCATTAGGAATTTGCTGATCCAATTGATATCAACTGCATCGCCCCCTATCCGAACAACAGATAGAACTAGAGCATTACCACTGGCATGAACATGGTGAGATTATTCAGGTTTATCCGATCTGAGCCTGGATCAATTCAATCACTCCTGGTGTTCATCTTCAGGTGGTAGATTACTTAGCGAAGAGGCATAAGAGACTTTCTGTTTGCGGATATTCCACAAAGAGAGAATCATCTTCTCGATCTTTTCTCTACCTTGAACTGAGGACGAGACTGGAGGGTTAATTATCGTGTCCACGATGAAAACTGGTCGGTTGTGGATCTTTTCCAAAGATCGATAGATCTGTTCGCCGAACACTCCCATCAGGATTAACTGCAACCCAATAATGAAGAGGGTTACCCCAACCATCATCCACCAATCAGGGATAAAGGTCTGGTAAAAATCACTGGCGATAATAAGGCCAGCGGTGGTCAGCACACCAAATGCAGCTGCAACAAAACCAATCGACAAGCTGGTGCGGAATGATTTTGGAGAATAAATACCCTCGGAGTATTCAAGAGATATGCTTTGATGCTGAAATACTAATTGCTTTCCATCATCCTGCAGGGATTGCAGATCATACTCAACAAGATGGGAATCGATACCTGTCCAAGCCAGGATTTCAATGATATCGCTGAAGGGATCAGAAATTTGGGAAAGAATGTAGATCACCTCCTTATCAACCAGCAAGCTGCTGATATCCTGGAAATATATCCGGTTTGGAAAGATTCTTCTCCTCAATAATGGGTCGCTAATTGCAATGCCTCTCGAATTTCTTGAACGCGAGTCCGGATTTTTCCATTTTCCTAAAACGATTTTCGCTCCTGATTCCCAATGATGGATCAGCTCGCCGAACACTTTTGATGGATCCAGATTTCTTCCCGAGAAAAACCCCGCGCAATCTCCAGAAGCATAGGTAATTCCAGCCAAAAAGGCAGCCGTCGTGCCGAAATCACGCGTTAACACGATCAGCCTGTAACGCTTATCTTTTTTAGCACACTCCTTCAGCCTGGTTATTGATTCTTGATGCGAGCCATCATCCACAAAAATAAACTCAAAATCAGAATCGTGGATATCCGCGGCCAATTTCTCAAGCTGCTTGCACTGCAGCACCTGCCTGTTTACCCTTGAAGCTACTGGAATAACGATCGAAATCAATCCCATCACACATCTCCGCCCCGAAGATTTTCTAATGTGTCAATCTATTCCCACTTTTTATACCCTCAGGTATAACTGGTTATTTTCTCTCAGCTGATTAAATCAGCTGCACGATCGATCTCTGCCAGACTCTGTTTTACCGACCCGCAAATACGTTCGATTTCCCAAGGGTTTAGCTCAGGATAACAGGGCAGAGATAATACCTCAGCACATGCTTTATCAGTTTCTGGTAGAGCCTCGTGTTGTTTCTCTCTCTGCCCTCGTGGAGTGTAAACGTAATCCGCTGCGGGATAATGTACTGCGCTTCCAATACCTTTGTGTAAGAGACTTTTTTGCAGTAAGTCCCGATGCTCAATCCGGATGACATAATGCTGAAAAACCGAACCGTTGACCTGGTTGGGGCATTTAAGATCGGCAGCCAAATCATCAAAACAGATTGCATAGGTCTGAGCGATCATCCGCCGGCTTAAATTCCATTCTTCAAGCAGCGGGAGCTTCACCCTCAAAATTGCAGCTTGAATTTCATCCATAAACCTTGATTTACTCCAGGCAAGGTGAGAATCCCTGGAAAAATTATCCCCATTTTGGCGTATCCGGCGGGCATTTTCCGCAGTCATGGGATCCTGAGTGATGATCGCTCCGGCCTCTCCCAACGCACCCAAATTCTTTGCCGGGGCAAAACAAAAACATCCAACATTTCCCCAAGTTCCAACTGGCTGACCGTTCACTCTGGCACCATTGGCCTGGAAACAATCCTCTACCAGAGGCAGATGATGACTATCAGCGATAGCTGCAATGGATTCAATATCCGCCACCCTGCCATAGAGGTGGGTGACAATGACAGCTTTGGTTTTTGGCGTAATCGCATTAACCAATCCTTCGGGTGACATGGTTAATGTGTGGGCATCAATTTCAGCAAATTGGGGAATGGCACCGATCCCTAGAATAGCAGCAGTGCTGTGCATGCCTGCATTCGCAACAGTCACCACATCATCTCCAGATTGTATGCCAAGTGCCGCGAGGCTGATCTCAAGCGCCTGCATACCGCTGGATACGGAGATGCAATTGGCTATCCCATAATATTCAGCGAATTCACTTTCAAATCCTTCAGCCTCTGCGCCGGAAGCATAAATGCCGCTGGTGAGAACCCGGTCGATCGCCATCTTGATTTCATACCTGTATTTCGAATATTGGCGCGTCAAATCGATAAATGGAATATCAACGAATTCACCCTGTTTTGAATCAATGCCTTCCATATCTCTAGTCACCCGATTATCTTCAGGTATATTTTCAATTTCCATGAACAAAGGCTCTCACATTGAGACCGGAAGGAACTGAGATACCTATTGCCAATTTTCCATTCGGTTCCTGTTCGATCTGCCGTGCTTTACCCATAATATTACTGGTTGGAAGCTCAGATGCTGATCTACTGAAAATCTGAGCCAGGAAATTAGAAGCATGACTCCCAGGAATCCAGTTGCCGAAAATAAAAGATATACGCTGATCAAATTGCCTCTCCAGAAATCATTTTTTCAGGAAGTCCTGGGTTACCGCATCGATAACTTCTCTAGACGGCTAATCCAGGATATTGCGATCACGAATTAGTCCTTAAGTACTAACCATTTACTAACCATTCACCATGATAAACGCCCATATTTATCTTCTGTTACACGTGTTTATTACTATTTTGTTACCATTATCGGTGTTCAGCACACTAGCCGTTAGTAAAACCCAGCTTTTCAACAAGCTGGTGGTCCAATTGTATTGCTATGCGCAAGGCGTGGATTCTTATTCAAACCCACCCATTCCATCGATCCCCTCCTTCTCTTTGGAAATTTTGACTGCCGCGCGAATCTGAATTAAAATAGTTGCGCACCTTATCCCAATCCAATTTGGAGTTAAACATGAAAAGCTATCGCGAAGAATTATGGTTCAATATCCCCGATCGGCGTGCCTTGATCAACATCACCCCCCAGGTTGAATCAGGATTGCGCAAAAGTGGCATTGCAGAGGGCTTGGCATTGGTGAATGCCATGCATATCACAGCTTCTGTATTTATCAATGACGATGAAAGCGGTCTGCACCAGGATTACGAGCAGTGGTTGGAGGGATTAGCACCCCATGAACCAATCTCCCGCTACCTCCATAATCGCACGGGAGAGGACAATGGGGATGCACACTTGAAACGCCAGATCATGGGGCGCGAGGTAGTCGTCGCAGTGACAAATGGAAGATTAGATTTCGGTCCCTGGGAGCAAATCTTCTATGGTGAGTTCGATGGTGGGCGCAGAAAACGGGTCTTGCTGAAAATTATCGGTGAATGACAGCCAGTTTGAACAGAATCGCACCCAAGTTGATATAATATATACTGGATGATAGGAATGAATTCCTATCCTGAATTATTCTGAGTTGGAACAGCAAAAATCTAGAATGTTGTTCCTGGGCAGCATCCACTAATTGACAAATTATCCAAGGGAGATCAACAAATGGCAATGACACCAGAAGATCGTATGACAGAACTTTCACAGCGCTTTAGCCTGTTAGAACCCGAATTGAAAGATTCGCCAGAAAAGCAAGCCCTTTCTATCCTGCATGCCATGATCCAGGAAGTAAGGCGAGACCTGCTCAACAGCTCAGCGGGCACTCCACAAGATCACAGTCGATCTTTTGAGAAAGTCGCCAATTTATACAAATCTGCCCCGGGGATGGAAGGTCTTGCAGAGAATTCAGGATTACCGGTAGGCACTCAGGCACCTGATTTCACCTTGCAGGATGCCAACGCAAATCCCGTTACTCTCTCGAATTTGCGCGGTAAGAACGTCGTCTTAGTTTTCTACCCACTCGACTGGAGCCCAGCCTGCAGTGACCAGCTCAGCCTTTACCAGAGCGAACTCCCAGAATTTGATAAGCAAGATGCGGTGGTGATTGGAGTTTCAGTCGATAGTCTTTACAGTCATGGGGCTTGGGCTGCGGTGCGCGACATCACCTTCCCGTTGCTGGCGGATTTTCACCCGCACGGAGAAGTATCCAGACTATATCAGGTGATGCGTAAATCGAATGGTTTTTCCGAGCGCGCACTCTACATTATCGATCGCCAGGGCATCATCCGCTTCAGCCACGTTTCCCCGATGATCCATCACATTCCTGATATCTATGAGCTCTTCGAGCAATTAGAGAGCATCAATAAACCTTGATCCTTGTAAAGAAATTTATCTGAGAGCTGACAATGAATAATGATTCTGAGGGAATACTCCCCGCTGGAGATTCCGAGAACAAAGTTGTGGTATATGGAACGCGGTGGTGTGCTGCCACGCAGTATGTGCGCCGTTATCTAGATCGTAAAGATGTCAGCCATTCCTTCCGGGACATCGATCGTGATCAGGAAGCTGCGGACCAGGTACGGTGGTGGACAGGCGGCTTCTTGAGCCACCCAACCGTCAAGATCGGCAGTGATATCCTCGTTGAACCCTTATCCAACGAGATCCAATTGGCGCTTGAGAAGAATAATCTGGTGTGATTTTCTGATTTAGAGTAAAAATCATCAGGCAGGGTTTTTATCAGCGCAATTTGCTAATACATCGCTCGGCCTTTCCTATCCCCCCAATCTTCAACGATCACTTCGTAATTATGCTCGGTGGTAAAATTTTTCCTACACTTCAACCGCATGAATTCAATCATTATTGCATCGCTTCCTTGGAATTTCTAAGGAAGGATCAATTTTCGGAGGTTCGATATTTATGAAAGCAATTTTAGATAAACTCGGTATCCAGGCAGTAAACCCGGGTGCCTGTACAGGACCAGATTCATGGATTGAAGATCCAAATGGCAAACTGCTGACTTCATATAATCCAACTACGGGTGAACCGCTGGCGG
>DATKXE010000368.1:0-5523 GCA_035529195.1 Anaerolineales bacterium | reverse complement strand
GATTTAATATGCCAGCATATAGGTAAAAAGGGATCCGGATTTAAATATATTAATATTAGTGTAGCATTAATTAAGGGAAAAACCAACTAGCTGCGGGTATCTCCCAATAATCTCATCTTCAGCGGAGAAGCTGGGATTTACTTTAGCACTGCTGGGCACGTAGGTCGGGTGAACCCTGGTCCGTCATAGGCGGACATACCCGATATTTAATGTCATTGCGAACCCCGGTGTACTTTCCGGGGTGAAGCCTGTCCTCGACCGCAGGCTTGTCCCTGGTCGGACAGATATTGATCCTGGAACCGGATGTGACGGGACCGGGGGGAGGGGGCAATCTCGTGCTTTCATTTTGGGATGGGGTTAAACACAAAAAATGCCCGGCATCTCAGCCAGGCATTCCCTCTGCGGAGAGGGTGGATCCCCTACCCACGGTGCGTAAGAACCGCTGAGTCGATAATCATCGATTAAATTTACTATATCAGAAAAGACGCAACCGAGAAGGTTGGAAATCCCTCTCGGTTGCGCTGAAATTCGGGCGTTCACTCGCTGAATCCTTCATTGCATCTGGGTATGCTCTGGAAAAGCTGTTCATCGTAGCGATTGGCAGGTAATAAGTGATGCAACATGCGATCGCCAAGGCGAATGACTCGAACGCCTTCCCCATGATTTTTGATCAAAAATCATCAATGGGGGTAAAGTGTCTCGAAAGCATGATTGTCATTCGCCATAAAATCAACATTGATTCTTCTATTGATTATCCCAATTCTCAAGGATTAAATCAGGAATTCGTTGAAACTCCTGCTCATTGTTGGTAACCAATACTAAACCAAGGCTGAGTGCATGGGCCGCGATCATTAGGTCGTAAGCACCAATTGGTTTTCCTGTTTTTTCTAAATACGCTCGAACTACTCCGTATTGTTGTGCTGCCGCGAAATCAAAATCAACCATTTCAAGCGGTGCCAAAAATGCCTGAAGAGCAGCTTTGTTCTTTTCCTTATACTGGCTTTTTCCAACCCCATACATCATTTCAGCCACAGTCACGGTAGATATGGCCATATCACCCAGAGCAATTCCCTGAAATTTATCTATCACTTCCCTCGGCTGCTGCTTGATCAGGTAGATACAGATATTCGTATCCAGCATATATTTCATGTGAACGCACCCTCACGAGCCTGGATAGGGGGTTGTTCGCGATCTTCCATAAAATCTGCCGAGAATAATTTCAGACTGTCTAAAAGCGTGTTCCACGGGGTATGAAAAGGAATCAAGATAACCGCATCCCCCACTTTCTTGATATACACCTCATCTCCCTCAAAGCGGAATTCTTTAGGAAGTCTGACCGCCTGGCTTCTGCCATTCATGAATAATTTTGCTGTTTCCATCTTGCACCTCACAACATATATACCAATGATATATATCGTATTGTATATCATCTTCCTGGAAATTACAAGCATATTCGAGACTAACTATGGAATGGTTCGAAAATCGCTTGTTTTCAGTCAAAAGAACCAATTTCGATCCCCTATTGGTCCAGTTTCAACCTTTGCTCGAAGCAAAAAAGCGAAAAATCGCTCACCGTGCATATCGATTGACTCTTTTGTTCTTAAATGTGTGGAAAACGAGGCTTTTTTTTCGTTCTCCGTTAGCAGTGCGCAGCTCGCGCAGTTTCACCCCACATGAAGTTGGGTTGCCAACACCCGCAACCGCCTCGCCATCTGCTCATCCCGCTGAGCGAACCTTTGGCCAGTTATCGCCTATTTGATTGGCAGAAAAGCCTGCCCTGAGCGAAAGCGAAGGGATGTGCCCTGGACCAACAATGCCACCGAGCAGGCCATCGGTCGCAGTAAGATGCGTTCTAGAACAGTGCGAGATTACAAATCCTGGCCTGGATTGTGGGCAGCATTTAAGTTGACTGGCTCAGGTCTGGCGTGGTAAGAACTTTACTGCCGTTAGACCATCGCGCCTGATCCAATTTTCCAAGTTTGCCAACCGTTACTGTTACAGACACATTATTGGAAAACACTTGCATTGAAGAATAAAAACTGCTATAGTGAAATCAGCAACAAAAAACCGCGAGTAGTATGGGAAGAAGGTCATGCCTAATCCCAGCGCAATGAGGTTGAGGTGTTGAAGAAAGAAAACACCGGGCCGGCTCTAATCCTCCTGAATCTTATCCTCGTAATCTCGCCAGGCACTGCTTTCAGGACGGTGGAAAAATAATTCGTACCAACACCAGTAGATAACACCATTTTTCGTATCCAAATTAGAACGAAATAAGGCAGTGATTGACATACCCCAGTGCAAGATCCTGGATTTTGCAGACAAGGAAGCTATAGGTTTATTCTGCTGCCAGAAATTTTAACCGACATGGGTGGTTGAGCAATTTAAAGTGAAGATGGAATTTGACCGTCAGGATAGGAGCTGCACCTGCAGCTGCCCCCACCTGAATTAGCACTCTTTTCGAGGCTCGCCGATCAACAAAACAAAAAGACTAATATTAAGAGAACATCTTTCTGATGCGCACAGCGGTGCATGGTTACTTACTTGAGGAGAAAACTCAATGAAGATCATTATATTAAATTCAAGCAGAATAGCACTGGTATTGATCACCATACTCTCGTTCTCTACAACCATATCCTCGACTGCGGGCTCATCCGTAGGTATTTGGCAGCAGCGCTCCAATGGAATGTTCGGGGGTATCATTACCGCCTTCGCGCTCTCCCCCGCTTATAGCGGCGACCATACCGTCTTTGCTGGTACTTCCGAAGCCGGGGTGTTCAAATCTACAGATGGCGGCGGTACCTGGGTAGAGTCCAACCAGGGGCGGGTCCACAACCAAATGACCTCCCTGGTCGTCTCTCCCAATTATGCCAACGACCACACCCTGTTCAGCGCTGCCTGGCACGAGGGCGTCAGCCGGTCAACCGATGCAGGGGCCAGCTGGGAGGCTGTCAACAACGGCATCACTTACCACCACGTGATGACTTTAGCGATCTCGCCCAATTTCACCAACGATCAGACCATTTTTGCTGGCTCCCTGTCAGGGGGGATCTACAAGTCCACGGATGGTGGCGATTCCTGGCAGACCGCTAACACCAACTTGACTGACCTTATTGTTCGAGCTCTGGTGATTTCACCAGACTTTGCCAACGACAAGACGGTCTTCGCAGCCACAGCTGCGGGAGGGGTGTTCAAGTCCACTAACGGCGGCGCCGCGTGGAGCCCGGTGAACACCGGCTTGACCGACCTGGTTACGATCTCGCTGGCGATCTCACCGGATTACCCCAATGATCAGACCCTCGTGGTCGGCACCTGGAGCGCAGGCCTGTTTCGTTCTACCAATGGGGGCAGCTCTTGGGGGAGCGTCGGCTTGCCGGTTATGCAGAAGCTCTACGCACTAGCATTTTCTCCCAGCTACGCTATTGACCATACCGTCTTTGCGGGAGAACAAAGCGCTGGGGTGTTCAAATCCATCAACAGCGGGGATACCTGGGACGAATTTAACAACGGCATCGTTGGTCTTGGAATCAAAAGTCTGGCGATCTCACCCAACTACACCAGCGACCAGACCGTCTTCGTTGGTACGCCTGGTTGGGGAGTATATAAATCCACCGATGCCGGAAATGGCTGGAATCCAGCCATCCAGGGCATTACCAATATCTACTTGAGCGCCGTAAAGGCTTCACCGGATTTTGCCAATGACCAGACACTATTCGCAGGCACGCAATACACGGGCGTATTTCGCTCCAATAATGGCGGAAACCTATGGTCCTCGGTTAATGAGGGCTTGTCAACCTTGTGGGTGGAGGATCTGGTCATCTCCCCCGCCTTCGCATCAGATCTCACAATCTTTGCCGCCACCTACTGCGGCGGGGTCTTCAGATCGACGGATCGTGGCGACCTATGGGGCCCGGCCAACAATGGATTGACCGATTTCTGCATTTATACGCTGGCTGTTTCGCCAGATTATTCTTCCGATAAAACCCTGTTTGCCGGCACTAATAGTGGAAAGGTTTTCAAATCCGTCGATGCCGGGGACGTGTGGAGCGATTCCAGCACTGGCCTGCCGGACAAGCAAGTGCGTGCTTTGGCCATCTCACCGGACTACCCGAATGACCACACCATTTTCGCCGGGACTCTTGGAGGTGGGGTTTATAGATCTAACAACGCTGGCGGTTCATGGGTAGAAGTCACCTCAGGATATACTGACTTATGGGTTCTCTCCCTGGCAATATCCCCAGGTTTTGCCAGCGATTTGACCATTTTCGCGGCAACGGATGGAGAAGGCTTGCTGAAATCCACCGACGGTGGTGCTTCTTGGACCTCGGTTAATAACGGTCTGCCAATTTATCTGTCATTAGGCCGGGTGGTTTTATCGCCGAATTACCTTAGTGATGGAACCTTATTCACGGCTTTCACCGGCGTTTATATCTCTACAAACCGGGGCAATTCGTGGCAAGAGGTAGGAAATTCTCCTTGGAGACGCTATGTCACTGCCCTGGCTGCCGTTCCAGGAAATTCGGTACAAGTTTTGGCCGGCACGGATGGTCAAAGCGTATGGAGCTACGAGCAAGCTGCCCAAACCCAGAAAGTCTATCTGCCTCTGCTGATAAATATGGCAGGAAAATAGCGTTGTCAAGGTCCCGATCCTCGCATGCCGGGTAGTGGCGAAGGAGCCTGCCCTGAGCTTGCCGAAGGGTGCGCCGACAATGACAGCAGCAGTACCGATAAAAACGTATGCTACGGTGTCGATTATCTCTGACGGGTTTGCGCACTCTACCCCAACGCTGAAAGGTCTCTCCCTGGCAGTATGGGCACTCTTTGGGGCGAGTTCCGCTTTTTCGCATGACATCTGACAGTTGCAGGGTGACAATCGACATGGCAAACTCCTGTTCGATGGCGGTGTGGAAACCACCATCTTACTAGGAGCTTGCCTTTTTGGGTCAAAATCCACCGCAGGTGTTACAAACACTCTCTATCTCATTCCGAAATTCCTTGAAATCCTTATTTGTGTCTCAGTCAATGGTGTTAAAGTACCTGTGCGATCCGATGAGTCGACGACTAAAATCCCTTTCTTAGTGGATTGGCGCCAATCTCAACGGCCCCAAGTCTTCCAGGAGCACCTCTGGATGGGTCAACTCACGCATGGTCTCCAAACTGAAGTAGCGGCGATCATCAGCCCTGCCACCCTGGTCTATGCCAATCCCAAAGTATTCAGTAAATTGATCAGCTCTCCCATGTCGTTGCACGCGCGCGCCGCGATCAACCTTATTCTGCTGCCAACGCTCGCAACCGCCTCGCCATCTTCCAACAAATCCTCGCCGAAGAAAATTAATTTCTTGGTTTACTCCCGCATTTATGCGGGGCGAACGCAGCAAAAGCATGTCCTCGACCAGAGGGAGGGAGCTTGTCCCGCTGATTTCGCGGGGCCTCTCCTAGACCGTAGGGAGGGGACAATCCCCCACCTCATTTAATGTCTTTACGAGCGAAGCGAAGTAATCTCGTTCTTCTTGCGCCATTTGATTA
>DATKXE010000367.1:0-3502 GCA_035529195.1 Anaerolineales bacterium | reverse complement strand
ATATGACCTTTATGGATGCCATTATGGCAATAATCTTCATCATCAATGCATTGGTGGTGATCTATAATGTGTATATGCGCCGCCTGGAGATAGCAGAGCAAGCGAAACAGGCAGAAAAAATCGACAATGTCATGGATTGGCTGTATCCCGTGCTATATCTTGCAGCTATTGGAATTGTATATATCGTTTTTTTTCTAACCCCACAGGTTTGATTTGAAGCCCTATGCCTATTTATTTTGGCTATCAAGAAGAGCAAATAATCACAGATTATATAAAAATGGACTGACCTGTAGCGGTTGACCGGGATGTGAAAGCAAAAGGGGTACCATACTTGCTGAAACGGTAATCAATGTTTATCACCGCTTGAGGGAAGGGGAAAGAATGTCAAATATTCCTGAAATTTGGGTCAGCGGCGATTTAGCAGATGAAGTTTTGATTTGTAAATACCCCTTCTCTGCTTGTTGAAGCAAGGTACAGGCCCAATCCATTCCTAAAAATCTTGGGAGGATTTTTCTTATTCTGGTAAGTTCTACCTTCAACTTTCCATAAACATCCTATCCCATCTTAAGCTTAACTTGCTGTGATTCAAGATAAAATTTTGCGATCACCAGCAAAAACCAATTATAATCTTGTAGATTATTCATATATTCTTGATGTACGCATGAAATAATATCGCCTTGAATTACACAACGGAGAAATGACACCATGACTGAAAATGGAGAAACCACAACCAAACATGTAGAAACTACAGCAAAAGAGACATCATTCATCGATCTACCCACCAGGTTTGATCGCTGGGAGCCGTTTGCTGAAGTAATTGCCACTTTAGTCCTGGCACTTGCTACCGTGGCCACCGCCTGGAGCGGGTACCAGTCTTCCCGTTGGGGTGGTGAGCAATCTACAAGCTACAGCCAGGCAGGTGCCTTACGGACTGAATCAACACGGGCTTCGAATCAGGCCGGACAGCTGACGCAAATTGATATTGGGTTATTCACAAATTGGGTCAATGCTTATGCAGGAGGGGATGAGCGGTTAATCAATTTTTACGAGAAGCGTTTTCGTGATGAATTCAAACCCGCTTTCGATGCCTGGGTAGCGACTGACCCAGCCAATAATCCAGATGCCCCCAAATCACCATTCGCGATGCCGGAATACCAGGTAAGCCTGGTCCAAGAAGCAGATCGCCTGGAAGTTGAAGCCACAGAAACCTTCGCCAAAGGACAGGTTGCTAACCAGACCAGTGATAACTACATCCTCAACACGGTTTTCCTGGCCTCGGTGATGTTCCTGGGTGGTATTGCCACACGCTTTAAAGCCATGTCAGCCCGCTGGGTTATCATCTTGTTCAGCTTGCTGATCTTGGTTTTCGGCTTGTACAATATTCTCACATACCCGATCATCTAAAATCCAAATCGGAAAATCCTGTTTCCAATATCTGATTGCTAAATTATTGGCTCGAAACACATTCATTTGATTACCCGGTTGACACATACCGGGTAATTTTTATTAATGATCACAGAAATCTCATAACATAGGAGGTTTCTACGACCAATCATCAGGTCAATCGCATCGGGAATAAAATTTCCCTCTCGAGGACGCGCTAAAGCGGGTTGCTGCTTATCCCCCTGCCTGTGGGTATGTCCTCATCCAACTAATCTGGTGGGTGTTTACTGCTTCGATCGGATTTAGATTGCTCTGCGCTGGGCATTGCCTGGATGACGAGTTTTTTTATTACTCGCTTTCCCTTCCGCGCTAGGTGTCGTCGGGCTGCACCAGGTGCTCAAGGATTAACCACACCCGTAAGGTATCTTCCTGGATGCTGTTTATATTCTGGTTGGTCCTCTCTCTGGTTGATGCGAGGGCAATTAATGGTTATGTGCGCACGTCTTAAGATTAATCCATCAGCCTTCTCTGGACCAATCAGGGTGAAGGTTTCATTGCCACCGGAACTGATGCCAGGGAGAACGCATGATGATCACAACCAGAACTACAATGGAAATGAGTATGCCAAACAGCGTAAGCAGTACTGGCTGATCAAGCCCAAATCCAAGGCCGAAGGTAGTGGCCACAACTGCGGTAACAATCCCAGCTGCCAGACCGAGCGGCTGCCGCCACTGGTCAAATTCTATTGTCCCAGACTCGGACTCTGGCCTGGCTTCTGCTCGCCGGGCGGCAATCAGGAATCCAATCAGCAGGGTCGGTCGAACTAAGTTGGAAAAATTTTGAATTGTATTACCAGGGGCTAGATTTCCCGTATTGATGATATCAAGTATATGGACGATGGTTGCCCCAACACCAAGAATGGTGACTGCAATCACCGTTGCTTCACGGAATCCATCTCGGCGGCCGACAGCGATAATGCCAAGGACCCCAATCACCAGGTTGGCGAAACCCATCTCCAGCTGGAAAGGACTCCCTGCTGGCCAGCCAACCGCCTCCGCTACTTGATCGGATAGGAATAAATGTCCGAAGAATCCACCGATCCCACTTCCGGCAACACCCAGCGCAAACAGAAAGATCAGGAAGGTTTCCAGCTTGCGCTCTCGGGACCCAGCTGAGCGATCGATCAGCAGAACCTCTCCAGCCAGCAGCAGCGGAAGAATGGTGAAAATAATGATGCGAATGGCAAAAATCGTCATTTGACCTGCTCCTGATTAAATTTGAATTCGAACTTAATAGGTTGGTTTCCAGGACGGGTCCACTGAAGTGTTTCTACTCAATTTCGAAATACGGATTCCAGGCAATTTCCCAGAGGAAACCATCAGGATCTTTGAAATAACCTGAATAGCCACCCCAATCTGCTTTCTGAGGTTCCTTTACGATCTGACCGCCAGCGGATGCAGCTTGTTGAATCAGAATATCCACATTTTCACCTGTTTTTACATTGTGGGCCAGGGTAAATCCTTGAAATCCTTCCCCTTCTCCGTGCTGGTTGGCATCCGCGGCCAGGGCTTCTCTAGGGTATAAAGCCAACCATGTGCCACTCAGCTCAAAAAAGGCGATCTGCCCTTCATAACCTTTCTGGAGAGGTAGGCCAAGCCCATCTTGATAAAAGTGGACCGAGCGTTCCAAATCCTGCACCCCCAGTGTAATGATACTGATGCGAGGTTCCATGATGTGTGTCCTGAGTTAAAAATATGTAGTGTGATTTTTACCCGACCTGCGGTTTCAAGAAATCCCGGGTTGTGAAGTAATATACCAAGTTTTACCATATGTATTGCATTGTATCGATTCAAATTTACCACACCCAGGTTGGAAGCCTATCGAATAGCTTGCGTAGTAATGAAGAGCCTCCCATTGCTGAGAGGCTCTTTACGATGCAATCTGAGGGCTGGTTCCCAACCCGGGTTCGATGCGGCGGTGATGTGGGGGTCAATGAGGGCATCATGTGCGGGTCGATGTTGCAGCGATGTCTGGATGGATGAAACTGTGATGTCGGGGTTGGTTCCTCCAAATCCTCAGGAATTGCTTATGGTGAGACTGAAGTCTCAGTTGCTTCTGG
>DATKXE010000366.1:0-5856 GCA_035529195.1 Anaerolineales bacterium | reverse complement strand
CCGATCTGCCCTTCCGGACGCATAATCCGTCTGGCGAAGATCAAAGATCGCAGTGCACGCCGTATGTATACCCAAAATGCAAGACGGGATTTCATTTTCCCAACAAATTTCCCATTCATTAGAAGAACATCTGTTCTATTTTTTTCGATTGTACCCCAACGCAGATCGCCTGTCAATAAGCAACCCATGACAAGAGTTTTGTGGGAACAGAAATTGAACAGGAGTATAATTAAATCACTGAGTGGCAATAACTATGGCTTGTCTGGTATATCGAAAGGAGAAGGAAAATGTCCAATAGAATCAAGTGGGCTCTGGCAGGAATATTGGTATTAAGTGTTGTGATCATCGCCCAGGCGAGTGCTTTAACGAACATTTACATGCCCGTGATATACGTCGGACCAACCATTACACCTACACCGATTGCTACTCCAAAACCAACGGAGTGCCTCAATCAAGTCTTTTTCGTTAAAGAGATCAAGGTTTGCTTCACGGACATCGTCTACAAACCAACTACCAGCCCTTTGGATGAGTGGGTAACAATAAAGAACCTTGGTAATAATTCAGTGGAGTTGGAAGGTTGGCGTATCGTAAGTGATTCCTCGACAAAATTCAAGTATGATTTCCCCAAATTTACACTAATAACCGGGCAGACAGTAAAGGTTTGGACCAAGGTTGGCACCAACAGCTCCAGCGTACTTTATATGAACCATGGCGAGCAATTTTGGAAGGATAACCAAGATTGTGGCTACCTGAAGGATGATGAACGAAGTACTATTAACTCCTTCTGCTACAACACCACGGGATCAATTGCTTCAGGGGAGCATTAATTCGTCTTGCTGATCAGAAATAGTGCATTCAATGGATTTGCATTTCAATTCATACTGTGCAGAACGCCTGGCAGCTGTGCAATAAAATTAAATTCGTACCATCGAAATACCTTATTGACACCAACTTCTAGAATTCCATGAGACGAGCACCCTCCAGTTACGCCTCACTACTGCTCAAATGGCTGCTCGCCTGCGTGCTGGGTATTGGGTTTGTCCTCCTGGCCCGGGCATCCATACAATCATCCGTCTATCTCCCCTTGGTGCCCATACATGAGTGGACAGATACTCCCACCCCTTCACTGACCCCAACGCCAACCGGTACGATCACGATTACCGCTACCCCCACCAGCACACCGACCATCACCGGCACGCTGCCAACAGCCACCCAGACTCACACCCCAACCCCGACAGCAACCCTTGTCCCTGGTGTGTTCATCGTCGAAATCTTTTATGCGCCGGAGACTCATCCACTGGACGAATACGTTACCATCCGAAATCAAACTGGCGAATTCATCCCCCTGGATGACTGGACGCTGCGCGATGACAATCAAAATGTCTTCACCTTCCCGCACTATACCCTGGTATCCTGGGCATATGTTAAAGTTTGGACAAAAGCTGGTGTAATCGACCCAGAAAACCTCTATTGGGGTAGGACAGAACCCGTCTGGAACGATCACGGCGATTGCGCCTATCTACGGGACCGCGAAAAAGAACTCATGGATAGTGAATGCTACGGCTCAAGACGCTGAGCCAAAAATCAAAAACGAATTTAAACTGACCGCTGTTAAAACCAATAACCTTCTGAATGTCAGGTGCTTCAATCAGAAGGTTATTGGTTAAAACGCCTGCCGCCTGGTAAAGGAGAGAAATCCAGGCGGCGGCGTGCAGGAGGGAGAAGTAGGAATGAAGGAGCCAGTTACCGATAATTACTCACAAGGGCAATGTCAGTTTCACTAATAATCAGCTGGTTTTGCACCAGTCTCCTTACCTAAAAGGCATCACCCACATTCACTATAAATAACGAATTACGTAATTAAATGTTACATATCCGCATTGCTCCAGACCTCTCAAGATTGCAAGGTCGCTGATTGACATCCGGCTGTAGAATCGTTCTTAAAATCAGTCACTTTAACTTCGTGTTTATTGGGGGGTCGCTTTATGCAAAAAGCTAACCCAGTCTCATCTGGCAGCTCATTTTTTCAGCGTTAGAAATTCCAGCCAATCACTGGGGGAGATAGGATCCATTGCAGTTCTAAAAAGGTGGCTCACCCCACCTCAATTTGTAAATCCAGAAGAAAATCGCCGCGCCAGAACGCTCTATACCTTCCTATTAATCACCCCAATCGCCAGCAATTTGATCGCCATCACCCTATTGTTCAACATATCTGACCGCTTAATGGTTATATCCATCTTCATGCTGCTCAATCTCGCGGTCCTCGTTTCGCTTATTCTGATCCGTCACAAGAGGCTGCTATTTGGTGGGGGTCTTCTTCTAATCACGATTTGGCTGCTCGTTTCTTATACGGCATTTTTCATTCACGGTGAAATCAGCAATCCTGCAATAGGAGCATACATACTAATAATCCTGGGTGCAGGTATATTTCTTGGCCTGAGAATGGCGATTGCTTTTACCGGTTTGGCATGGGGATCATTGGTCGGATTCCTGATCTCCAACCATCAAGGATGGATACCAGAACCTCGCTTTCCTCTCAGCGACCAAAGATATTTGATTTTACAATCGCTGATCTTCGCCCTAGGATTAGTTCTGATCTTCGTTGCTGTTCAGAGCATGCAGAAGGCGATCAAACGTTCTCAAGCTCATGAAAGAGATTTACGGGATAACAATCGCCAGCTTCAGGAAATAATGACTACACTAGAAGAGCGTATTTCCGAACGCACCTCCGAGATTACCCGTCAGAAACAATTCTTTGAAGCCCTGGTACGCAACAGTCCCATTGCGATTGTGACTCTGGACAATGAACATCAGATTCTTTCCTGCAACCCAGCCTTTGAACAGCTGTTTGGTTATACGCAGGATGAAGCTATTGGCCACAATCTCGACCGCTTAATTACCACACCTTCGATCAGCGATGAGGCTATACATCTCACGCGCCAGGTTTTAATGGGGGAGACTGTCGAACGAACTGGTCTCCGCAAGCGAAAAGATGGTTCACTGGTCGATTCTGAGATTTATGGGGTTCCAGTTATTTTAGATGACAAGCAAATTGGGGTTTTGGCGATGTATAACGATATTTCTGAACGCGTAAAAACTGAGCAGCACCTCAAGCACCTTGCCACCCATGATCCGCTGACACTGCTTCCGAACCGTTCATTGTTCTATGAACACCTTGATCAGGCTTTGCGTCGTGCCCGTAGGAATAAATCCCGTTTGGCGGTTTTCTTCCTCGATTTAGATGGTTTTAAATCAGTAAACGACCTGCTGGGCCATGAAAAAGGAGACAAACTTCTGCAAGAAGTCGCTTCGAGATTCAATGAAATTCTGCGCAGTAGTGATATTGTGGCCCGGTTGGGTGGAGATGAATTTGCCTTCGTGTGTGAAAACCTCGGCGCGCCTGAAGATGCGGCTATCATAGCGAAAAAAATATTGATTTCCCTTTCTCGGAAGACTCAAATGGCTGGCCAGGAGATAGCGATTTCTGGCAGCATCGGTATCAGCTTTTTTCCAGAAGATGGCGGAGAAGCCCGGGACTTGCTACGTTATGCGGATGCTGCTATGTACCGGGTAAAAGGACAGGGGAAGCAGCACTTCCAATTCTTCTCCTGGAATGGAAGACACCAATAATCAATTTACCAAGGTTGTATAAATAAAACATGTCTGGGCGTCTCCTCCACGCGGGAAGCGCCCAGACATTTGCACCCCCCACCCCAGTGAGATGATATGTTTCACCTCACACCCCACAGGCCCCCAAAACCCAATAATGAGACGACAATGTCTATCGGCGAAACCCCCGCTCACGTGGGCTAGAATTAAAAACGCTTGAGTATCGATTTTGTTACACCTTAATCACCGGTAAGACTATCCATCTGCGAAAATAATCCATAACGCAATTAATAAATAACCCCTCTGTCTGGTTGGGGGGGGCAACCAGGACAGAGGGGGCCTAGTGGGGCACAACTATTATCGCACATTTTTGCAAAAATGCAAGGCGATTCTGTGCGGTGATTCTGTGCGGTGATTCTGTGCGGTGTGTTCACATTGTTGCTGGTGTTATTTTAAACCGGATTTGCTAATTTTTCTTGCGTCACATTTCCCGGGATTTCTCGTCTCATTAACAGAGCGGTTTATCCTGGATAAATATCTTTGGAAGTCCTTTGACCATGGGAGTTTTGTGAAATTTCAGTAGATTATCAGTGCAACCTGCTAGCTTTCATCCTTCGAGATAGCCCAGTAAACCCAGCTGGGATTTCCCAGATGATCGGTGAAGAGCCTAGCGCTTAGAGCCAATTTTCTGGTTCAATCCACCCGGAACACCTCCCACCATTTCCGGGTACCTCAACCCAGAGACCTCCGAGTATATTCCTATCTCGGAGGCCTCTCTTATTCTATGATTTGCGTCCATAATTCCGCAATAATTTTCAGTTTTTACTTAACTACAATCGCCATTTTCTTCAACATAGATAATCTTGCTGCCTTGTGGTTCGAATTTTATGGAAACTGGTTTCAACTCAGGTAAGGCGCGCATAATTTCCGGAAAATTCTCTGGATGGGCATACAATAAGAGAAAACCGCCTCCTCCAGCGCCCAACACCTTTCCACCGACTGCCCCCTGTTGACGAGCGATTTCATACCACTGATCGATCTTAGGATTGCTGATCCCAACCGCCAGTTTCCTTTTTTCCATCCACCCTTGATGAAGAATCTCCCCAAAGCCATCCAGATCGTTGTCCACCAAGGCATCGCGCAATTCAGCTGCCAGATTTGTCATTTTTCGCAGGCTTTCCCTTTTCTTATGATCATTCTCAGTATTAAGGCTTTGTTCTTTGAGAATTTTATCGGCTGAACGGGTCATTCCTGTATACAGCAGGAGTAAGCTTTGTTGGAGCTTGAATTTAGTTTCTGGAGCACAGATTACCGGATCTACAAATACGCTTTCATCTGAATTAAAACGGATATATTGCATTCCACCAAAAGCAGCAATATATTGGTCCTGTTTACCGATTGGCTTCTTGCAGCGTTCGATTTCAATCTCACAAGCTCCTTGAGCCAAGCGCTCCGCGCCGACATGCTGACCGATATGGGCATACAATGAGTTTAACAAACCAACTGTATAGGTGCTTGAAGACCCCAGGCCAGTACCTTGTGATGGTATATCCGAGATTGAAGTGATCTCAATCCCACATGGGGGTATAACCATTTTCAATGCTTCCCGAATTAATTCATGATTGAGCTCATCAACACCATCGACGATCTCTGTGATTGAATAACTGGCCCGGATTTTATCGTCGAATTTTTTGTTGACATTTATATAGATATATTTATTGATTGCAGTACTGAGAACAGCACCAGGTTCCTGGCGGTAAAATGCAGGTAAATCGCTTCCACCACCAGCAAAACTGATGCGTAAAGGTGTGCGAGATATGATCAAGCCGGATTACCTCCACAAAATCGATTAACTATCAGACAAGGATGCAGAAGGACACATTAAATACACCACTAAATTTCCCACACCCTTACTATGATTAACGAAGGAACGCCCTAAGGTGTTACACCATCTATTAGCAATTCTGCTCGCCATCATGAAAAATATTCCAAATGTAGCCAGAATAATTCCTTTTCTACCGGAATTGAACTTACAACGCCGATTGGTATAATAAAATTTCCCTAGACAAGAGGAATGAATCGACGCCTATGCTAGTCCACCATATAGATAATTACCACTTTGGAGAAATCACGATCAATGGGATAAGCCATACGAAAGATTTGATAATTCTCCCCTCTCACATTATCACTGGATGGTGGCGAAAAGAAGGTCATGTTTTACATTTAGATGACCTTGAAGAGGTTCTG
>DATKXE010000365.1:0-6714 GCA_035529195.1 Anaerolineales bacterium | reverse complement strand
CCGTAAACCAGCATGCCGCGCTCATCGCCATCTGTGCGCAGCCGGCGGGTGACCATCTCCACCGGGGTGCCGATTTCAACTGCCTGATCGCCAAGATCGGTTAGCTGGGCTGTGATCATGGGGCCTTCTTCCAGCTTGACTAATGCGACCGTGTAGGGGGCGTTCTCTTCGAAGCCCGCAGGGGCGTCGTAGACCGTGGTGTGGGAATACACTTCACCGCGCCCGCTGAATGTATATAATTTCTTTGCTTCTCCGCCGCATTCCGGACAGATGTCGCGGGGAGGGAATAACTTGGCTTCACAATGCGGACACACTTCACCAACTAATTGATAGCGCTGCTTTTTGAGACGCCAGTGGCGGGGGATTTCCATTTTTACACTCCTGAATACCGATTTTTTCGCCAAGCGATGGCGCTTGGGGTCCATCTAGCGTAAGTTTAGTCAACCTAAACTATCAAGAACTATCAATTGTCAAACAATACCTTGCAGCTATGTAGGGAGTAATGGATTATTCACATTTTATTGAGAGCGATAGTCAAGAATACAAAAAATATAGCAAAAAAAGCGATCAATCCCAACGCGGAAAGAAAGAGAGCTGCTTTTATACCCCATTTCTTAAGACTGATCACGAAGATGGCAGTGGTCGCAAGCAATGCAAACAGGGCGAAAAGCGCTGAGAATGGCATTCTATGGTTCCATCCGCTCCAGTACGTGGGTGGCGGCAGATGAAGCTGGTCCACCCAAACATTGCACCATGGCTCTGCGGGCATCCTTTACCTGGTTGTCCCCAGCCCGCTCACGCAGCTGTAGAACGGCTTCCACCACCTGGTAGATACCGGTTGCACCACCGGGATTACCGCGTGCCTTAAGACCGCCAAAAGTGGAAATGGGCAGTGAGCCATCCAGGTTTATCTCTCCATCCTGGGCTAGCTGCCAGCCTTCTCCACGTTCTGCGAAACCTGCTGCTTCAAGTGATAGGGCAGCGTAGATTGAAAAAGCGTCGAACAGCTCAAAGAAGTCAATATCTGCTGGTAGGAGTCCCGCCTGGCGCAAGGCGCGTTCGGCTGATAGACGGGCGGCTTGGAAGGTGAGTGGGTCTGTGCGGTCATGCAGTGCGAGAGTATCGCTGACAGAACTCGAACCAGAGATGCGCACTAGTGGGCGAGTGAATGGGGGTGGCAGGAGATCGCGCCGGCTGAGGACTAGGGCTGCGGAACCATCAGCATTAGGAGCGATGTCAAACATATTTAATGGGTCATTGACGATCCCAGCCCGGGAATATGCTTCAATCTTGATTGCCCTGCGAAACATGGCATTAGGGTTGTTGACCCCGTTGGCATGGGCTACGACCGGAAATCCAGCAAATTTATCCTGGCTCAAGTTGAACTCGTGAAGATAGCGGCGCATCAACATGGCAGCTTGGGCAGTGAGGGTTAACCCTTGAATAGCCTCATAATCACTGTCAACAGCGGTAGATATTGCGGCTTCTACACCACTCCCTGTCTGGTCAGTGAACTTTTCTATACCGGTGACGAGAACCGCATCAGCGGCACCGGCGGCCACCATCATGTAAGCCTGGCGTAATGCCAGCCCGCCGGATGCGCCAGCACCTTCAACCGTGACCGCCTCAATACCCGTCAATCCGGCGAAATCGGCGATCAGAGCACCTAAGTGTGCCTGGCCGGATAATGTGGGAGCCAGCATGTTGCTGACAAACAAAGCCTGGGGTTGAATCCCACCAGCATCTTGAATGGCAGCTTCGATGGCTTGCAGGGCTAACTCCCTTAGTGATGTATCCCAGTGCTCTCCAACCGGTGTTTGACCAACTCCGGCAATTACGACATCAGTCATATTAATCCTCTTTCCTTCTGTGTGGGTCTACTTCATCACCAGCTTGTTGCGCATGCGGGTGTAGGTGGCGTAATCGATCTCGGTTCGCCGGGCAATGTAATCCCCAGTTTTGGGTGCTCGGTCGCGCCGCTCAGTGATTGCGTCGGTAACCTGAATGTCAAAAGCATCTGAACCAGCGCCGGAGCCGAATGATACCAGCAGTATGTGATCGCCCGGTTCAGCGATATCCAGGACCGCGGATAGGCCAATGATAGCGGCGCCCGCGTAAGTGTTGCCGATCATCGGTACCAGCAATCCGGGTTCGATCTGCTCGCTGGTAAAGCCCAGCATCTTGCCCGCACGTTGAGGGAATTTAGTGTTCGGCTGGTGAAAGACCGCATAGGTATAGTCGGCAGCAGTAGTCCCCATAGACTCCATCATTTGGGTGGCAGCTGCGGATATGTGAGCAAAATAGGCTGGCTCTCCAGTGAATCTCTGTCCATGTTCTGGATATTTCTGGTAGGCGCGCCGCCAGAAATCAGGCGTATCGGTGACATAGGAGTAGGTGGCATTAATCACCGCCAAAGATTCTTCGGCCTTGCCCAGGATATAAGCGGCACCCCCGGCAGCGGCAGTGTATTCAAGTGCGTCACCCGGTTTTCCCTGGGCGATATCCATGCCGATCGCCATGGCATAAGATGCCATTCCAGAACCCACAATTCCGATGGCGGCCACCATGGCCTCGGTACCAGCTTTGCAAGCGAACTGCCAGTCAGCTGCCTGGACATTGGGTACAGCACCAATCGCCTCTGCAACAATAGTCGAAGTTGGCTTGACCGCGTAGGGGTGGGATTCCGAACCTACCCAAACGGCGCGCAGCTGATCGGGATCGATACCCGCGCGGGCTAAGGCGTTCCGGGCGGCTTCAATCGACATGGTGGCAACATCTTCGTCGATACCAGCCACCGCTTTTTCTTTCACCGGTAAACCACCTTTGCCTCCAGACCATATCCGGGCGACTTCTTGTGCA
This sequence comes from Anaerolineales bacterium, assembly GCA_035529195.1. Taxonomy (GTDB): domain Bacteria; phylum Chloroflexota; class Anaerolineae; order Anaerolineales; family UBA4823; genus PFL25. The sequence continues at coordinate 3,855 of DATKXE010000365.1, read as the reverse complement.
GGGAGGCGGTAGCGGGGGACATAGGCTCCATATCCAACGATCCCAACCGGTTGATGTGGTTTCAGTAATCTTTGATCACTCATCATAAAATACTAACTCCTTGAATTACTCAGGCTGGGTCCACTGGTTGATGATTTCTGCAGCGCGATCGATGCGCACAGTATTCTCAGCGACGAGCTGTTCAGCAAGGCGGTTGATCTGCTCACCCTGCGCGCCAGCCGCGATAGCTACCTGGCGAGCGTGCAGTGACATATGACCGCGTTGGATGCCTTCAGTGGCCAGGGCACGCAGGGCAGCCAGGTTCTGGGCAAGACCCACCGAGACGATGATCTCGGCCAATTCTGCGGCGCTCTGGACGCCCATCAGTTTCAGGGCAGCCCGGGCTCCAGGGTGGACTCGGGTCGCGCCACCAACGATACCCACCGCCAGGGGCATTTCCAGACTGCCAAGCAGGTTGCCCTGGTCATCCTGCCCCCATGTGCTTAGACTGGTGTACTTCCCGTCTCGAGCTGCATATGCATGGGCTCCTGCTTCGATGGCTCGCCAGTCGTTACCGGTGGCGATCACGACTGCATCCACACCATTCATGATGCCCTTGTTGTGCGTGGCTGCCCGGTAAGGGTCTGCTGCGGCGAAAGCCCAGGCTGCGACCACTCCCTGGCGGACTTCGGCACCAGTGTAGCTGCCAAAAGCCAGCTCTGAAAGGGGAACCGTGCAATCAGCGCGAGCTAGCCGGCGATCGGCCAGATTGGAAAGGATACGCAGGTGCACCTGACCACCAGTGATTGATTCTACCAGGGGGGTAAGCCGTTCAACAGCGGTGTTTACTGCATTGGCACCCATCGCATCCCGTACATCATAGATCAGGTGCAGGACCAGGAATGGTCCCACCGGTGAGTCTGCGAACTGCCGTACTTCAATGTCTCGTGGCCCACCACCCAATTCTTGCAATACCGGATCAACTTTTCCAGCCTCTGACAGCAGATGCTGCTTCTCTGCCAAAAGGGCATCTTGAGCGGCGTCTAAATCAGCTAAATTCAGGATCTGCATCTGGCCGATCATTTCTGGTGGGCTGGTTTTTGCTGAAAATCCACCACCGGAGCGCACCAGTTTTGCCATGAAGGAAGCGCCCGCGACCACAGAAGGTTCTTCGATGGCCATCGGAACCAGGACCTGGCGATCGTTGACCACGAAATTTTGAGCTATACCCAGCGGCAGGGAGTGCAGCCCAATGACATTCTCGATCATGTGGTTGGCCTGGTCCGCATCTAAACCAGCCTCACCGGTCAAGTCAGCCAATTCCTTTTCAGATAATTGGCTGTGGCGCAAGATCGCTGCCCTGCGCTCATTTAATGGCAGGCTATAGAAGCCCGGTATGCGTGAAGTGTTCTCTTGGGGTGTCATATTTGTTGGCAATCTCCGATCACATGAATTCAATTTTTATTCGTTTTTCTCTGGCAAAAACTATCAAATCCAAAGAAATCCCTATTTCGGAGAATTTAGGGTAAAATTAGATTTCAGTAATACTCTCATGGTAATCCTAACACGCGAGCAGCTAGAAGAACGTCTAACTACCCTCCACCAGGCTAGCCTGGAGCTGGTGGGCGTTCTTTCATTGGACGAGGTGCTGCAGCGTATTGTAAACTTAGCGAGGGAACAGGCAGGAGCTCGTTATGCAGCTCTGGGATTGCTGGGTGAAGAAGGAAATATAGAACGGTTTATCCCGGTTGGAATGACACCACAGCAAGTCGAACATATCGGTGACAACCCAGTAGGAAAGGGTATGCTGGGGGCCTTGATGGATGCCCGGCATCCAATCCGCATTCCAGAGATCAGCCATGATCCCCGCAGTTCGGGTTTTCCTCCCAACCATCCCCCAATGCAGCCCTTCCTGGGTGTGCCGATTATGTCTGGTGATCGCCTCCTTGGACTGATCTATTTAACAAATAAAGAAGACCATTTTGAGTTCACCGAAGCAGATGAGCGGGTAATCGAAATATTGGCCGCCTATGCAGCAGTGGCGATCAGCAACGCCCAGCTCTATCAAGATGTCCTTGAGCGCGATCAATCGCTGAAAAAGCGCAACCAGGATCTGGCGCTGATCAATAATATGGCCGCCGAGGTAACCAGCTCGCTGGAGATCGATAAAATCGTCGATCAAGCCTTGAGAGGTGTTTTGGGCTACCTGGATGTCGACGCTGGCGAGATTTTTCTGGCTGATGAGAGCGGTCAAGTATTCCAGCTGGCGATGCATCTGGGTGACAGCGTCGAATCATTCTGGACCCGGGATAGTTTTTCGCTAGGCGAAGGGCCGATTGGTCAGGTTGCTGAAAGTGGGAAACCGCTGGTCAGCATCGATCCTCAGAAAGAAGTGGGCTATTTTCGCTATGAAGTGATCGAGTCAGGTTTGTGCTGTGTGGCTTGTATTCCCCTGGCAACCCGCGGCAGTGTGGTGGGGGTGATGTGTGTGGCGGCTAAGGAACCCCAAAATTTTGATGAACGCGTTCTGGATCTGCTGCTCTCGATCGGTACCTGGACAGGTTTATCGATTGAAAACATACGCTTGGGTCGCCAGTCGCGGCGACTGGCTATCCTTGAAGAGCGGGAACGGATCGGTATGGACCTGCATGACGGAATCATTCAATCGATTTATGCTGTAGGCCTGGCTTTGGATTATGCTAGAAACACCGTTGAAGAAGACCCGGCAGCTTCCCGGGCGAAAATCAGTCAAGCTATTGAAGGTCTGGATACAACCATTCGTGATATCCGCTCTTACATCCTCGATTTGCGCCCACGCCAATTGCGCGGTGAAGATCTGATGCAGGGCTTAGAACAGCTGGTAAAAGAGTTTAATACCAATTCAAGTTCGCAAGCGATCCTGCTCGGACCCAGAAATGGAATGGATGGATTGCCGACAGCCCATGCAACCACCCTGTTTCACATCTGCCAGGAGGCGCTGGCGAACGCAACTAAGCATTCAAAAGCGGGATTGGTTGAATTGCGTTTGTTGACCTCCGAGCAGCGTGTGATCCTGGAAGTGACCGATGATGGTCTGGGCTTCGACCTGCGCAAAATGAGCGTAACCTTGGGTCATGGTCTTTCCAATATGCTTTTTCGCGCTCAAAAAGTAGGCGGTGATGTGGAGATCAATTCTGAGCCAGGCAGTGGGACGACCGTGTTAGCCTGGGTACCCAGATTTGGCCAGTAGATCCACCAAGAAACAACAGCATATCAATTAATAATCTGAAGTAAAACGATCATAGATTGGGGGAAGAACCGGATAGAAATTTTGTTCAACTTGTAGACCTCCATGGAGATGATCAGCAGTCGTTCTAATTCAAAAATTCGAAGCGCGCGGGCTCTGCGACAGCGAAAGCAGCGCGTTAACAGTGGATATTTCCTGGCAGAGGGGATCCACCTGGTAGGTGCAGCCGTTGAATCGGGAGCGCAGATAGAAATGCTTTTCTATGCCCCCGATCTTCTCATGAGCCAATTTGCCCTCGACTTGATCGAGGAGACAAGCTCAAGCGGTGTGCCTTGTTATCCGACTACAGTAGATGTATTTGCTTCACTGGCGTCTAAGGAGCATCCTCAGGGAATCCTGGCGGTGGTGCGCCAACCTCATGAACAATTACGAGAGCTGGCTCCTAAAAATTTCTCCTGGGGAGTGGCTTGTGTCTCGCCTCAAGATCCAGGTAATTTGGGGGCGCTGCTGCGTACCATTAATGCTGTAGGCGCAAGCGGACTGATAATTTTGGATGGCGGAGCAGATCCCTACCACCCAACCGCAGTGCGAGCCAGTATGGGCGCCATCTTCCGCCATCCAGTGGTGAGTGCCTCGTTCACTGAATTCGC
>DATKXE010000364.1:0-18739 GCA_035529195.1 Anaerolineales bacterium | reverse complement strand
GTCCTTCTTTAGTAAGCCGGCAAGGTCCCATCCCACACAGTTTGCAGCACATACCCGTACTACCGATATTGCAGGGGGCTAATGCATCAGCCCGGCTGAAAGCGGTGCTGAGACCAAGTTCTTCAGCTCGAATCAACATCTCTTGTGCGGCGGGATCGATGCTTTGCTCTTCTACCGTTCGTTTATTCTTGGGCATGGTTTAGCTTTCCTCCTCCAAGGTTTGAATGACACCGAGCCCTGGGCAAGGCCACAAGGGACGTCCAACATAGCTCACTTCTTGTGCGAAACCGATCGTACCTTTGGTTTGTTCATAGACCTCTGTATGGCGAAAGAAGGTCTCATCACCGTTTTTCGAGGTTGCCGGTTTTCCGGATTCAGCGATGATAGTGAATTCTCCGAGATAACCAGCATCTGCCAGTTTCCCAGCGATTTCTTCTTCACTAACCATGCTCGGATCAAAGGTGACATCAGCAACTTGAAATGCGCTGCTGGCATAAGCATCTTGCACTCCAGGCATTTCCAGGAGGATCCGTCTCACTTCGACGACATGGTGGTCTGCATACATCGCAGGAAGTTCAAAAGATTTTTTTTCCATGTTTTCCCTTCCACATTAATGGTTTGTGCTCACGCGCACGCTTGAGAAATGAAATTGCGAAACTTTTCTACGGGTGCATATGAGTTGGAGATAAAGAATGGAGTCATTTGGTGAAGATCCAAACAACGAAAATTGCCTACGTAATCTAAGTTTGCCTCCTTGTTTGTCCAACAAGTCTACCCATACAGTTATTTATTAAATTGATGGAGTTTGAAGTCATTCCTTTTAATACGTGTTAGGTTCGAATTGAACCAAATTCCCTAGGTATAGTATAAATAGACCTTATTTTTGTGTTTAGTACCACCTGTCACGATTAGCGTGGATATTTGTCACAGGTAATATTGACCTAAAACGCTTGACGAAAAAGAAGAGGGCATATATAATAAATTTGATAAATTTAGTCAAATCTAAATTATTATTTTGAGTAGGTTGTTTTGTCGCTCTTTTCTTTTTGCAGGTTGAATTGAAAATGAACTTTAAAAGCAATAAGAGTTTTCTATATATATGGATATGTATCCATTGAGAGGTGGTTATGAAGTTATTCGAACAAAAAAATATGAAGTTATCCCGGAGGGATTTTCTTAAAACCGCCCTGGGTAGCGGTTTGGTGATCTCTGGTTTAGCAACCGGGGATCACCTTTCTTCAAAAATTGATGGATCTGCCTCCGCCCAACAAATTTTAGATCCGAAGCGTGTCAATCAAAATGAAGCACATGATGCTCACGAAAGCCCAGGAACAGTTGGGCAGGTTGATCACAGCGCAAATGGTTTTGACCCATTAACCTTGTTATATGAGTGGGATTATGGGCAGGTCAGCCAGCTTCCAAATGGTCAGACCCTGCGGGAATTTCACATTGCTGCAGTTGACAAGGATATTGAAGTTGCTCCTGGGATATTTTTCCCCGCCTGGACTTATAACGGGCGTGTTCCAGGACCAAGCCTGCGCTGTGTGGAGGGCGACCGGATCCGCATTAAATTCGTAAACGCTGGAAGTCACCCCCATACGATACATTTTCACGGAATCCATCCTGCTTCTATGGATGGGGTGCCAGGTGTCGGAGCAGGAGAGATCAGGCCTGGAGAGGAGACTATCTACGAGTTCGATGCCTTCCCCTTTGGGTGTCACCTCTATCACTGCCATGCAAATCCACTCAAACGTCACATTCACAAGGGATTATATGGAGCTTTTGTGATCGATCCTGATCCTGAGCGGCATCCAGGAGAAAATGAAAGTATCGCTCGGCAGCGAAATCATCAATACCCAGAAATTAAGGATTTCAATGAAATGGTCATGATGATGAATGGATTTGACACCAATTTTGATGGTGACAATGAGGTTTATGCGGCCAACAGCATTGCATTTGCCTATATGAAAGATCCGATCAAAATCCGTAGGGATCAGACGCAGCGTCTTTACCTGATCAATATAACTGAATTTGATCCCATCAATTCCATGCATATACACGCAAATTTCTTCGATTATTACGACCACGGAACCACACTCCAACCTACCCTAAAGATGGTTGATACCATCATGCAATGTCAGGCTCAGCGTGGTATCCTCGAATTTTCATTCAAGGATTTTGAACCTGGACGCTACATGTTCCATGCGCATCAAAGTGAATTTGCAGAGCTGGGCTGGATGGGATTTTTTGAGGTGGTCGAATGAGCGCTGGAGAGGAAACACTGACCGAATTAACTGATGGTTCAAGAATCAGGCGGAAAATCCCACTTTGGTTTTGGATCCTGGTTCCATTACTAGCTATCGGCTTAATGCTGGCGCTTTTTGCTTTTGGAAATCCATTGTCCCTGTTCACGGCAGATCTGCCGCCGATCGAAGACTTAACCATTGAACGCATCCGCGTGGTAGAGGGGGGTTTTAAAGTCTCGCTGATTAATGGAGGACCCGATCCAATCACTGTTTCACAAGTGCTGGTTGATGATGCGTATTGGTCCTACCAGATTACTCCCACCAATACCATCCCGAGGCTTGGTCGCGCCACGATGGAAATTCCATACCCTTGGGTGGAAACTGAACCCCATGCGATCGTGGTAATCACTTCCACTGGAGTCACATTCGCGGGTGAAGTACCGGTAGCAGTCATTACCCCAAGCGCGGGGAGCGAGGAATTCTTGGCTTATGGATTGTTGGGTGTTTATGTTGGGATCATACCGGTTGCATTGGGGATGCTCTTCTTCCCGGCGATGAAGTTAATGGGTCGTAAATGGTTGGGAGCACTGCTGGCCTTGACTGTTGGTTTATTAGTCTTCCTGTTGGTGGATACCTTTCTGGAAGCCCTCGAACTTTCTGGAAACCTCCCGGGAGTTTTCCAGGGCATTCCACTGATCTTGTTCTCTGCATTGCTCACATGGCTGCTGCTGTTGGCGATCGGTTCGCAGAGGAAGAAATCAATTGGCTCCGATCCCGGACGTCATGCTGTTTATGTTGCTACCATGATCGCATTAGGCATCGGTTTGCACAACCTGGGTGAAGGACTGGCGATCGGAGTGGCGTTCTCAATTGGTGAAGCAGCATTAGGTTCTTTCCTGGTGATCGGCTTCATGCTGCATAATATCACTGAGGGGGTGGGGATTGTTACCCCATTAGTACCTGGGAAGAAAAAAACATCTAATGCGGATCAGACTGGATCGTCATCAGGATCACAGGATCCGGAGAGATCTCAAAATATGAAAACACCCAGTCTTTGGGTTTTTATCGGTTTGATCCTCGTAGCGGGATCACCGGCAATCCTTGGATCCTGGATCGGCGGTTTTGCCTTTTCTCCGCTACTGGCAACGATATTTTTGGGGATCGGTGTTGGGGCAATTTGGCAAGTGATTGTCGAGGTGGTTGGTTTACTGAGAAGTTCTGCTGAACGAGAAGGAACTCCCCTGGTCTCTTGGATAAATCTGGCAGGATTCTTTTCAGGTTTAGCGATCATGTACCTGACAGCCTACCTGGTCAAATTCTGATTTTTTCTAGCTGACTAATCAAAAAAAGACTTCTAATTCGGAAGTCTTTTATTTGCTGGGGGTCGAGGATTCGAACCTCGGCTTACGGTTCCAGAGACCGCTGTCCTACCGCTAGACGAACCCCCAAGGGGTATGGAGGCATTCTATCACGCCTATTTCTATCCGTCAATCGGGTCATCAATTAGCCGGTAAAACCTAAAAAATCATCCAAAACCTAATGATCTTATTAGAAATTCATACTTAGTGGATATAATTATCAGCGAGATAGGTGTGAGATACTTTTGTCATTATTTGGGATGGACCCCTGATCATTAAATTTCTGGAGTGAGATGTATATGGATCAAACTGAATCAAGCGCTTCGACCGATTTTATTCGCACGATTATTAATGAGGACATGAGGACCAACAAGTATGATGGTCGCGTCCATACCCGCTTTCCACCAGAACCGAATGGCTATTTGCATATTGGTCATGCAAAGTCGATTTGTCTAAATTTTGGCGTCGCAGCTGATTATGGTGGACTCAGCAATTTACGATTCGATGATACGAACCCCTCCAAAGAGGAACTTGAATACGTTGACTCTATTCTAGAGGATGTGCGCTGGTTGGGGTTCGATTGGGAAGATCGCCTTTACTATGCCTCCGACTATTTCGACCAGCTCTATGATTATGCGGTCCAATTGATCAAGATAGGGAAAGCATATGTTTGCGATTTAAGCGCCGATGAAATTCGGGCTTACCGGGGAACGTTCACGGAACCGGGCATAGAAAGCCCCTATCAAAATCGTTCCGTCGAGGAAAATCTGGATCTCTTTGAACGGATGCGGGCTGGAGAATTCCCAGATGGCTCGCGAACTCTGCGTGCCCGGATTGATATGAGCTCTCCCAATATCACTTTGCGGGATCCGGTGCTTTACCGCATATTGGATGTGCCGCACCACCGTACTGGCGATAAATGGTGCATCTATCCCATGTACGATTTCACTCACTGCTTATCCGATTCGATTGAAGGTATAACACATTCGCTCTGCACCCTGGAATTTGAAAACAACAGACCCTTGTATGATTGGGTACTCGATCAGCTGCAAGTTTATCATCCCCAGCAGATTGAATTTGCCCGTCTCAGCCTCAGCTATACAGTACTCAGCAAACGTAAGCTGCTGCAGTTAGTCCAGGCTGGATTTGTAGAAGGTTGGGATGACCCCCGCATGCCAACGTTGTCTGGTTTGCGTCGTCGCGGGTACACCCCGCAGGCAATTCGTGATTTCTGCAATCATATTGGTGTTTCCAAGACCAACAGCATTATTGATCTTGCATTACTAGAACATTTTATTCGCAAGGATTTAAACCAGCGCGCACCACGCGTATTTGGTATCCTGCGTCCATTGCGCGTGGTGATAACGAACTATCCTGAAGACCAGGTGGAAGAGCTGGAGGCAATTAATAATCCTGAGGATGAGACCATGGGAACTCGCAAAGTACCATTCTCCCGGGTTATCTATATTGAGCAGGACGATTTTCGTGAGGTTCCTCCGCCCAAATATCGCCGCCTGACTCCTGGGAGGGAGGTCCGCTTGCGATATGGATATTTCATCACCTGTGTTGATGTCGTCAAGGATCCGGAGACGGGTGAGGTTATTGAGATTCACTGCACTTACGACCCAGAGACCCGAGGGGGAAACGCGCCAGATGGGCGCAAGGTTAAAGCTACCCTGCACTGGCTGTCTGCTGAGCACGCCATCCCGGTTGAAATTCGTCTTTACGATCGTTTATTCAATACCAGCAATCCAGAAGATGTCGAGCCTGGAAAGGATTTTAAATCTAATATCAATCCCAACTCACTGGAAATCTTGCACGGTAGCTACGTTGAAAATAGTCTGGCCAAAGCCACCCCAGGCACTACATATCAATTCGAAAGACAGGGCTACTTTTGTGTCGACCCTTTAGTTTCACAAGACGGGAAGCTGGTATTTAATCGCACAATTGCCCTGCGAGATTCGTGGGCTAAATTCGAAGAATCAAAAACCAAATGAGATCAAGGTAGATTATCTTGGATTAATTATCCAGGGCATCCAGCAACTCGATCGCCTGCTGGATGCGGGCGAGCACTGTATCTTTCCCAATGACTTCCATAGTTTCGAATAAGGGAGGACTGATAGTCCTGCCAGTCACTGCGACGCGTAAAATTCCAAAGAGCTGACCCGTTTTTAATCCCAGCTGCTCTGCTAGCATGCGCATGGGCTGCTCGGCAGTTTCCTGGTTGATTTCTGGCAATCCATTTAATTCTTGATAGGCAAGCCGGGCTGCAGCAGCCGACTCAGCAGGTGTCATTTTTTTCCCAACGAGCTGCTCTGGAATTAGGTTAATTTCATCTTCAAAGAAGAAGCCTCCCATTTCAGGTGCGTCCGCCAGAGTAACGATTCGCTGCTGGATCAATGGGGTAACCATGAGTAATTTATCGTCATGAACAGCGTAACCAGCTTTTTGGAAGAAGGGTTTTATGCGGTCAGCTAAATCTGGAACGGTGAGATTGCGGATATGAAGACCATTGAAATGGTCGAGCTTTGAAAAATTTATCGCTGCCGGAGATGGATTTAACCGCTCGATATTGAACATTTCCACCAGGTCATCCAAGGTAAAGAACTCGGTATGATCATCATAACTCCAACCAATCAAAGCAGTCCAATTGAGGACACCTTCTGGCAAATACCCCAAGATCCTAAGATCGTTCAGGTATATCGAGAAACCATCTTTGATCAATTGGCTGGAATCGCGTTTGCTCATTTTCCCTTTACCGCTGGGTTTAAGGAATAAGGAGAGATGGATCCAGATTGGTTCTTGCCAGCCGAATGCCCGAATGATATGCGCATGTAATGGAAAAGTAGGCAGCCATTCCGATCCACGGATCACGTGCGTGATTTCCATCAAGTGGTCATCTACAATGGCAGCCAGATGGTATAAAGCCAGACCATCCGATTTAACGATGATGTAATCGTCAATATTTTCATTTTCAAAGGTTATTTCTCCCCGCAGACGGTCGTGAACAGTAATCGATCCTTGCTGGGGGGTTTTAAAGCGAATAACATGTGATTCGCCGTCTGCAACTCGCTGGGCTGATTCTTGTGGTGGGAGCAGGCGGCAGGTGCCATCATAATGTGAGGGTAATTTCCTTTTCTGCTGTTCCAGGCGCACCTTTGCCAGGCGTTCTGGTGTACAAAAGCAGTAATAAGCATGATCCATTTCGACCAATCTCTGGGCATGCTGCAGGTAGATATCCTTGCGCTGTGATTGGTGATATGGAGCGTGGGGTCCGCCAATATCAGGGCCTTCATCCCACTGAATCCCGAGCCAGTGCAGACTATCGATCAGCTCCTGCTCCGATTCTGGGTTGTACCGTTTTCGATCGGTATCCTCAATCCGCAGGATAAATTGACCTCCACTCTGACGGGCGAGCAGGTAATTATATAAGGCAGTCCGTCCACTTCCTAAATGTGTTCTCCCCGTCGGGGAGGGGGCAAAGCGCACCCGCGCTGGTTGTTTTGAATTTTGGTCCATTGATCTCCTAGATAATCCCAATGTTGTGTTACGGGTGAGATTGGGGAGGATAATTTATACTGATTGGTGGCGTAAGATCACGCTTTGCACCAAACCGATTCCTAATAGGAGGGAAAGCATAGCACTGCCACCATAACTGATGAACGGTAATGGTAAACCGGTAGCTGGAATCATGCGCAAGTTGACCCCGATGTTGACCATGGCTTGAAAGGCAACCAGCGTAGCGACACCATAACAAATCAATGCGCCATAAGTATCGCGTGCCAGGCGCGCAGCCCGTAGAATCCGATAAATCACGAATAGTAATAAGCCAATAACGATCACAGTTCCAATAAATCCAAATTCCTCAGCCATTGCAGAGAAAATAAAATCAGAATGGCGCACTTTTAGAAAGCGGAGCTGAACCTGGGTGCCCAGGTTGTACCCTTTTCCTAACCAACCACCAGACCCGATGCTGATCAACGCTTGCTGGATATTATAGATGTCACCATGCCGGGCACTCGGGTCAGGGAAAATGAAATTTAAGATGCGGTTTTGCTGGTATTCAGCCAGCAGGGGATAACTAATGATCGGGATAATAATTCCCACCGCAGCAAAAGCAGCCAGCATTTTCAAGTTAAGACCACTGGCCCATAATAGGGTGAACCAGATTACCAGGATAACGATGGATGTGCCCAGGTTGGGCTGCAAAATGATCCACAAGACGATACCCATGGTCAATAATAAACTGCGAAAAATGGTGCGCGGATCATTAACGCGGCCCATATAGCGCGAGAAGAATTCAGCCAATGCTAATATGATGATGATTTTTGCTAGTTCTGAGGGCTGAATATCGAAGTATGTCGTCTCAAACCAGCGAGCGGATCCAAAAATTGCTTGGCCCACCACGTAAAGCACCCCTAAGAGTCCGGCCATCCCATAATAAAGTATCCTGTTGAGGGAAGCCCAAAGACGATAATCAATGGCGGTTGTAATCAGGATTACCCCAAATCCGATGATCACGAAGATTGCCTGGCGCTGGTCGTATCCAGCCAGGGTAATATTTCCAGCAATGGCAGATCGGATCATGGCAATGCTGAAAATACTTAGGATTGCAACCGCGCCGAGAAGCCAGAAATCGAAATACCGCCAAGTGGTTCTTACATCACTCATACATGCTTTCGACTTCGTCTCCTGCCTGAGGAGTTGATTGGGATATCGGCGATCAGGCGTTGTTGGCGGCCATCCTGGGTCATTTCAATGCGTACCGCGCTGGGATCAATTTCGACGTGTCTCGATAACACCTCGATCAATTCGTCTTTTAAAGTCTCCAGAGTGCCGGGATTCAAATCAATCCGGTCATGGATTAACACTAATTTCAGCCGTTCTTTCGCCTTCTGTGCGCTGGGCTTTTCTCTTCCCAGGATCCGGTCGAGGAAGGTACTCATATCAGTCACCTCCTGAACGCACTATGCGAGAGATACGTCCGAAGAAGCCATTTCTGTCCTCTAAACTCATGAACGGTACAACTTTTCCCTCTATCCTGGAAGCGATATTACGAAACGCCTGTCCAGCCTGGCTTTTTCCATCAAGGACGATAGGAGTACCCCGGTTGGTGCTTAAGATCACTTTATCATCCTCAGGCACAATACCAATTAATTCCACCGCTAATAATTCAAGTACATCATCTGGAGAGAGCATATCCTCCCGCTTGACCATCTCCGGTTTTAACCGGTTGAGGACCAAACGGGCGGGGCCTTTTTCTTCTGCTTCGATTAGGCCGATAATCCGATCAGCATCACGGACAGCGGAAATTTCCGGATTGGTGATCACCACGATATAATCTGCTGGTGCAATTGCATTGCGGAATCCACGTTCAATACCGGCTGGGGAATCGATCAAGATCCACTCACTTTCATCTCTCAGATCATCGATCAGTCTTACCATGTCGCTGGGGGAAACTGCTGTTTTATCCCGGGTTTGAGCAGCCGGGATTAAGAAAAGATTTGGCAGCCTTTTATCACGGATCATCGCCTGGCGCAAGCGACAGCGTCCTTCAATGACATCTACCAGATCATAAACAATCCGATTTTCAAGTCCCAGAACCACATCTAGATTTCGCAGGCCAATATCCGCGTCAATACAGACCACACGGGCACCATCAACAGCCAAAGCGGTGGCGATATTCGCCGTGGCAGTCGTTTTTCCAACCCCACCTTTGCCTGAGGTTATCGTGATCACTTTATTGGCCATTTATCTCCCTCAGCATACTTCTATTAATCCTTCTTCCAGATGTGCCAGTTTCATTTAGGGTTTCCAGGGTATAGCCACGACCTGTCCATCGACGATGCGTGCCATTTCAGGTTGGGGTTTTCCTCGTCTTTTTGGTGTTGTCGCGATATGATCTGAGATACGTAGCTGGGTCGGAGCCAGGTCCATCGCACACACAACTGCATTTTGATTGCCTTCTGCTCCAGCGTGAACCATGCCTCTCAAGTGACCCCAAACCACGATATCACCACCTGCGACAATCTCGCAGCCCGGGTTTACATCACCGATAACAACCACATGTCCCGTATTCTTGATGCTAAAACCAGATCTAAGCGTCCGGCGGACCAGCACCGCTTCCTCACCCGTCAAGGCCGTATCGATGGAATGGGCGGTTCGTTCAGGGATGGGCTTGTTGATTTGAGTTGCTAATCCAAGTGATTGTGCATTTTGCTGAGTGATTTGTGAATTGCTCAGGATCGCCCAAAGAGCTAAACCATCATCCGTAAGCATATCCCGGAGCTGTCCTAATTCCGCGGCTCGGATGTTGTGATTCCCAACATCGAGAATCAAGCGTCCACCCTGCAGGAATTCAGATTGCTCCTTAATTTGCTCTTGTAGTGCGGCTTTTGCATCCGGCCAATCATCATCACGAACGGTGATCAACAACCCCTCGCGGATGCCCTTGATTTTCACCTTGGCATGCTCATCCATAATTTTTATCGGTAAAGGTCGAACCAGGCGTATTTTGTTAGAATCCGAAATCCTGCGTAAGTTTGAAATTGATTATAGCATGATCTATTAGGGATTTTCCGCAGCAATGTCCCCGGCTTTTATCTCGAAATATGCCTCTAAAAGCTGTCTCACAATAGGGCCTGCTACTGAGGCACCCTCACCACCGTTGTAGACAAAAGCGACCACTGCGATTTCAGGATCTTCATAGGGAGCATAGGCTGTTGTCCAGGCATGTGTGGGCCAGTTGCCGGGAATGCATAAATTCTTGTCATTTGCATATTTGTCGCAGTACTCTGCAGTACCGGTTTTTCCCGCCACAGAAATGTTGACATTCTCAAATTCAGCGGTTAATGTGCCGTTGAGGACTGCCTGGCGCATGCCTTCTTGGACTTTCTCAATTACCCAAGGTTCGACAATTTTCTTTTCTCCCGTCAATTTGCTTTCGCAACCCCCAGGACTGCTCGGATCATCAAAGATATCAATCACTGGATCTGTTGTTATATCTCGGATTTGATCGGGTAAGAACGATTTGATCACATTTCCGTCACTATCAAGGATTTCTTGCAGGATCGTCGGGCGCATTAAGGCGCCATCATTAGCAATTGTAGAAGCGGATAACAAAACCTGAAGGGGTGTGGCAATCACAAAACCCTGGCCTACACTGGCGATATATGTATCTCCGCTTGACCAATTTTCACCTTGAGTGATGCGCTTCCAAGTTGGATCGGGGATCAAACCATCCTCAACTAAGGGGAGTTCGATGCCAGGTAAATCACCATATCCGAGCGCGCGTGCATAAGTGCCCAAACGACAAATACCCAATCCTTCGGGTATTTCATCCTGGTAGCCACCACCCAGTTTGTAAAAATACACATTGCTGGAATTCGCTAAACCGTTAACGAAATCGATCTCACCGAAACCAGCGTCATTCCAGTCGATAAATTCTCGCGAGCGAGGATTGAGTTCATTAGCGGAAAATTTTTCCTCGATCACGATTTTGGGCGGTGCTTCTATGATTTGTTCTGGGGTAACAACCCCCTCATTTAAAGCACCGACTGCGGTTACCAATTTGAATACCGAACCGGCGGGAAGTTCGTCTCCGACCGCATGATTGAGCATTGGATTGCGTTCGTCCTTGGAAAGCTGCTCAAAGTAATACTGTGGGATGACCCTCGCCATGCGGTTGTTCTCGTAGCTAGGGTAAGAAACCATGGCCAGGATTTCACCCGTTTTCGGGTTAAGTGCGATCACCACACCGCTGTTCATGCGCATCTCGTCAAAATAAGCATTCCATTCGTCCATCTCACGGGTCAGGATTGACTCGGCCGCGCTTTGCAGGCGTGAATCGATGGTCAATCTCAGGTTGAGACCGGGTGTTGGATCGACAGGCGGCGTAACGTCACGTAAGATCTGTCCACCGACATCGACCTCAACCAATCGCTCACCGTTTCGCCCACTGAGAATGCTTTGAAAATATCTTTCAATACCCGCATAACCAACCTTATCCCGGTTGGGAACGAAATTGCGATCTAGATAATATTCTTCCTCTGCAGCGGAGATTGGTCCCATAAAACCAATAATGCCTGCGGTTAAAGAACCGGTGGGATAATCTCGCACAGATTCGATTTCGATATCTACACCTGGCAAATCAACGGCATTTTCTTTGATGATCATGGCGGTAGTTCGGTCGACATTACACTTGATCCGTACAGATGTATATGGCGCTGTGGTTTCACCGTACTCGACAATTTGCGCGATTCCATGTTCAGATCGGCAGGGAACATAAGGATTTTCGATCGAAACCTCGTTCAAATTGATGGGCACATTGACCATCTCATTGATCTGGCGGTATATCTCTTGGATCTCGCCAAGATCATCCGGGAGATCGGCAGGAATAATGATCACGTTGTAGGTGGGTATGTTTTGGGCTAAGATGTAATCATTACGGTCGAATACAATTCCCCGCTGGGTTGGTAAATTAATCTTACTGATCCGGTTTTCTTCAGCCTGGGTGACCCATTCAGAATTCTGCAAGATCTGTAAGCTGAATAAACGGGCTATATAGATCAGGAAAATACCCGCGATAGCGAGTCCGAACACAAGGATCCGCCATACCTGGATATTGTTGGAGAGATTGGCACTACTGTTCATTTCCTAACCAGGCACCTTTACCTGGAAAAAACCACCACTGACGAAACTTTTCAAAGAATTATTGCTTATGGTCAAATCTCGATTGCTTCGGGATAGAGCCAATTGGCCAAATCCCCGATCAATGCGTAGATAGGGATCGCAAGCAGCAGATTTAATAGGACACTCGGAATGGTGATCAAGTAAAAAGCCTCAATCAATGGTATCGGAGTTCCATTTATTACCAGCACGGCAATTGTGATAATCTGTGAGATCAAGGTTGCTAACACCGTGGCCGTGATCATCGCCAGCAGGGGACGTTGCCAGAATATCCTGCGCATGTAAATCGCTACACCAGTTATCACCACGTAGGTGGGTATGATCGCGATGGCTGGAACCGCTGTCGCCAGGCTTGCTAATACACCGGCGATGATTCCCCAATGCCAGGCTGTGGTGACCCTTTCCTGAACTGCCCAAGCTACAACAATTAACAAGACCAGGTCAGTTGTGCCATACAGCAGTTGAACCTGGCTGAAAACTGCCGATTGGACAATCACCATCAAACCCAGAATTGGAATTGCCAGCAAGATCGCCATTCTACACCATCAAAAAAACCTTTTTTAGCTAATTCACCGGATTCTAATGATCCCAATCGTATAAATTTCAGGGAGCTTCGACGGTGGGGATCAGCGGTGTGATATTCACGGGCTTAAAATTGACAATTACCAAGATAATTTCGAGCTGCGAGAAATCTACCACGGGTTCAACCGAAGCCGTTTGAAACAGCTCCACCGGTCGCTGGCGCACCCCACTAATTTGCCCGATCAACATATCTGGTGGATAGTTACCACCTAATCCTGAAGTAAGGACCAGGTCACCGGATTGAATTTTGGCGTCCTGCGGAATCGCTTCAATCGCAATATCACCGGTAATCGATCCTTGCAGCAAACCTTCAGCGCCTGAGGGTTGGATGCGTACATTGATCGCTGTGTCGGGATCGGTGATCAATTGGACTCGCGCTCCATCTGCTGTTACTGCCGCAACCCGTCCTACTAATCCTTGTGAGGAAACAACCGGCATGCCCCGGCGCAAGCCATCATCAGATCCCCGGTTGATGATTACATAGTGCAAAAAGGGGCTGATATCTCGTCCGATGACTGCCGCAGTTATGTATTCATTCTCGGAATGGGTCCGCGCAAAATCTAATAAAGCTGAGAGGATCTCTATTTCAGAATTTTCTTGCTGCAGCTCGATAATTTGTGATTGCAGGCGAGCGACCTCAGCTTCTAATTGATCGTTGAGTTGGGACAATCTGGCCACATCCCGAGGTGCGGTCATGAAATCCCTGATCGCCAGATAGCGGCTGGCTAACCAGGTTTGTGCTGTTATGAATGGAGAAAAAGCAAATCGGGAAATGGGGGTAAGGTATCCACTTAAGGCAAGCAGGAGGATACTAATGATTAAAATCGCTAAAGCAGCGGTTTGAAAGGTACGTGGTAGATTCATTCGAGATCTAGCTTAGACGTGACGCGTGCTGCCCCGTTCTAACCCAACTAAGAACTGAGCTAAATGATCGTAATCTTCCAGGATCATGCCCGCCCCGCGTACGACGCAGGTCATCGGATCTTCCGCGACCCACACCCGGATGTGCAGCTCATCACTGAGACGACGGTCCAATCCGCGCAGCAGAGAACCACCTCCTGCCAAAGTAACCCCAGATTCCATCAAATCGGAGATGATCTCTGGTGGACACTCATCCAGCGCATCTTTGATCGTGTCAATAATCGTCAGCACCGAACCTGAGATTGCTTCTCGGATCTCGACGGAAGAGACTTCAACAGCTTCTGGTAACCCTGTGACCAGGTTGCGCCCTCGCAGCGTTAGGGTCATCTCTTCTGGCAGGTGGTATGCAGAACCAATCGCAATTTTTGATTGTTCTGCCATCCGTTCACCGATTAGCAGATTGTATTTGTTGCGCATATAGTTGACGATATCCTCGTCCATCTCGTCTCCAGCCACTCGCAGAGAACGAGAGATCACAATCCCTCCCATTGAGAGGGCAGCGACTTCCGTTGTGCCCCCGCCAATATCTACGATCATGCTGCCGCGGATTTCTGATACGGGTAAGCCAGCTCCAAGGGCGGCCGCAACAGGTTCTTCGATTAATCCTACTTCACGCGCCCCTGCTGACATAGCTGCATCGTATACCGCACGTTTTTCTACTTCGGTGACTCCTGACGGGATGCCAACCACGACTCGAGGGCGGGGAACAGGCACTATGCTTTGCTGGTGAGCTTTTCCAATGAAATATTCCAGCATTGCCTCGGTAATCTCAAATTCAGAGATCACCCCATCACGCAGTGGACGGACAGCAATGATGTTAGCCGGAGTTCGTCCGACCATCTCTTTAGCTTCAGCTCCAATTGCTTTCGGTTCGCGTGTGCGTTTATCAATGGCCACCCAAGAGGGTTCTCTAATGACGATACCCTTGCCGCGCACGCTGACCATGGTGTTGGCGGTGCCTAAATCTATACCTATGTCGAGTGAAAAAAACCCCAGCAGCCAATTTAGTGGGTTGAAAGCCAAATAGGGGCTCCTTTGCGAGTGGATTTGAGGGTGTAAATATCCATACCGGAAACGATTGCGGGTTTACTTAGTATCCTCACACACCATCAAATTCAGCGAAATTATACCATTGAACGATTAGTACCTTTGGTCCAGCGAGTTTTGAGGCTGTTTACATGCTTGCAGCGATATTAGAAAACCATTCGTTGGGAATCATTGTATAATGGGTCCCCCGATTGAATTTTCAACCAGGAGGTGGCTCGCTTCATATAAATACACATAAATATCGAGGGAAGACCAGCGCACGGGCTCTTTCAGCATAATTTGAGGTATTGCTCTGCTAAGATTACTAGTTTATTAATATATTTGCATCAAAACTTTATGATTCGCTGATAGAGTTGACGAGGATGAGGGTTCCCGGCCGCGGGGTCGGGTTAATCTCAGGGATAAAGGTAAAGTCCTGGGAAAAAATCGAGAGATCAGCGGAAGCCCTCCGGGCGTATCACAGTCCATTTTCTATCCCTCCAACACAGAACCTTGCTACAATACCGTCCAGGTGACTGGACGGATAAAACAGCAAGGAGTGATGCAGTAATCGAAAATCTAGCCGATTGTACTGCGCATAGGCAATTCGTAATTATTGGTGCAGTACGAAGCTAACTTAATTATGGAGGGAACCCATGTGCGGAATCGTTGGTTATATTGGACCCAGGGATGCAACGCCGATCATCCTGAACGGACTGCGGCGCTTGGAATACCGGGGTTATGATTCGGCTGGTATCGCGGTGATTGAAGGAGGGGAAATTGAAGTCCGCCGGGAGGCTGGAAAGCTAGATCGATTGGCGGAATTGGTTCAAAATTTCCCTCTACATGGACAAGTAGGCATTGGGCATACCCGTTGGGCGACACACGGGGAACCGAGTACCAGAAATGCTCACCCACACTTAGGTGCGAGCGGCACCGTGGTGCTTGTTCATAATGGAATCGTTGAAAATTATTCAGAGCTGCGGGATGAATTATCCGCAGAGGGTGTTGAGTTCAAATCAGATACAGACACTGAGGTGATCGTGCAGCTTGTCGATCGCTACCTCTCACTTGAAATGAGCTTTGTTGACGCGGCTCGAAGGGCTATCTCCCACCTCAGAGGAGCCCACGGGATCGTACTCCTTTCCACCAAAGAAATGGATAAGATCGTGACTGCCAGGATCGGGAATGCAGGCGGTGTTGTGATCGGATTTGGTCAGGGTGAGATGTACATTGCTTCGGATATGCCAGCTATTTTAGAACACACTAGGCAAATGGTATTCCTCGAATCAGGTCAGATTGGTGTGGTAACCAGGGATGGATTGGAAGTAAATACTTTAGATGGAGAACCGGTTGATTACGAGGAGCACATTGTTCCTTGGGATCCGGTTGCAGCGGAAAAAGGTGAGTATCGTCATTTCATGCATAAAGAGATTCATGAACAAGTGCGCTCGCTCACTGACACGATCGCGGGCAGAGTGGATTTCGATTCGGGTCGCATTCATCTTGACCAGCTCAACCTAACTTCTGAATTAGCAAAACGTATTAACAAGATCTTCATCACTGCTTGTGGAACAGCTTCCCACGCTGGAGTAGTTGGAAAAGTGCTCATCGAGCAGATCGCACGTGTACCGGTTGAGATGGATATTGCCTCTGAATTCCGGTACCGGGATCCTATCTTGGATGAAAACACTGCGGTGCTGGCTATCAGTCAATCGGGAGAGACCGCAGATACTTTAGCTGCGATGGAAGAAGCCAGGCAAAAGAAAGCCACATTATGGTCCATCGTAAACGTGATAGGCTCGCAAGCGATGCGCATATCAGATGGATACATATCGATGCAAACGGGTCCAGAAATCGGGGTTGCATCAACGAAAGCCTATACTGCACCCCTGGTAGATCTTTATATGCTGGCGGTTCTGCTGGCGGATCTGCGGGGAAAATTGACAGGCTCCCAGCGGCGTGACCTGGTAGCAGACCTGAGGTTGGTCCCTGATTTAGCTGGTCGCTGCCTGGACCGGGAGCCAGAAATTGAGCGGGTTGCCTGGGCGTTAAGGGATTTTTCCCACTGTTTATATCTGGGGCGCGGCATTAATATGCCCACAGCTTACGAGGGTGCATTAAAGCTTAAGGAGATTTCTTATATCCACGCCGAAGGCTACCCAGCTGGTGAGATGAAGCATGGTCCGATCGCTTTGATTGATGAGAATATGCCGGTGGTTGTGATCGCACCGCGCGATCCCTGGTACGAGAAAATGTTCAGCCAGATCGCACAAGCCAAGGCACGCGGTGGAATCGTCGTCGCTGTGGCAACCGAAGGTGATGAACTAATCCCTTCAATTGCAGACCACGTTCTATGGGTACCACAAACGCCGTGGATGTTAAGTCCAGTGACCACAGTCATCCCCTTGCAGCTGCTTGCCTACCATATTGCGGCGTTACGTGGACTGGACGTTGACCAACCCCGTAATCTTGCAAAATCTGTTACGGTTGAATAATTTCCACTACAGGTAGGTGGCGTGGGAGGGGTAACCATCCCGCACATTCGCTGCTTCGGATATATGAAGGTCGTGTTAGAAATGAATCATTATCCGGAAAATTGGCAAAATGAGCTTATAATCGGCTCTTGAATTGACTATTATGATGTGAAGGGTGTAGTTTGAAGAAACGATTGTTAATTGCCTTCTTGGCGACACTGGTTATTGGTGGAATCTTCTTCTGGTTTGTGGATCTTGACCAGGTAATTGATCTGCTGCGGCTTGCGGATTGGCGTTTCCTATCCGCTGCTGTGGTTGCTTTGGTGGTCGCATATATATTGTTAGCGCTGCGCTGGCGGTATTTATTGGGCAACCAACCAGGGTTTTTGCCCTCATTTCATTCAGTAAATATGTCGAATCTGGTGAACAGCCTGACACCAATACCAGAAATCGCTTTACGGGTTTTGATCACAGGGAAGGGGACAGGGATGTCCATCCCAGGTGCGACTTCGGGAATGCTGGTTGAACGGTCTTTGGAACAAGTCATGCGGGTGCTCGCTTTTCTGGTTGCCTTACTAACCGGGTATGTAGTCGCCGTTAGCTCTGGTTCTGTAGTGCTCAACGCCAGTTTAATCATTGGGTTCTTGGTCTTGATGGCACTATTGCTCCGCAATGCAGAGCGCGTCATCTTATGGATCCAAAATCAGATCACCCGTTTTCCAAGATTGGATCAGCCCCGGGTTGAACAGGTTCTCTCAGACCTGGTTGCCGGCTTGAAAATGGCAGGTGGTCCCCGGCAGCTGAGTATTGGATGGTTAATGTCGTTTGCTATTTGGAGTGCTTTTTTTGTATTTGTATATCTGGTGCTGATCGGCTTGAATATCCACCTCCCAGTTCCACAGATGATCGCCATTTCGATGTTGACCCTGGCAGTCGCGCCTCCGTCAGCGCCAGGTACACCTGGTTTATACCAGGCGACCATCGTCGGAGCGCTCTCATTAATTGCTGGACTTGACCTGGCGATGATGACAACCTACGCCATCATGGTCCATATTCTGCAGGTTATTCCTCTGCTCTTCTTGGGTTCATGGGGCTTTTTGGGTACCAATCTAAGTTTGCGGGGTTTGCTTCAGCAGCAGCAGGTGGTACCAGTTGAACAGGAAACGAACTAACGAGTAACGATTCAAAAACCAATTTACTTTAATTTCATGACCTTGAGGTGGTGTAAAATTACCCCAAGGTACTTTGTTTAAATGGTATAAAATTGCTTATTGCTTAACTGATAGTAACATCAGCCTAGCTGAGAGTATCTTGGAGGAGACGGATTGGTACGATTGTGATTGATCAGCAAGATTTAATTAAGATGTTGATCGCGCGATTGGAGCGGCTTTCGGCGGATTCTTATTGGGCACACCAGGCAAGCGGGGTGAGGGGATCATTA
>DATKXE010000363.1:0-3448 GCA_035529195.1 Anaerolineales bacterium | reverse complement strand
CAGGTATACGCCTTTGATGAGATCGGCCAGGCGCATTACGACATGGAGCAGGGGAAAACGGTGAATGGAAACCGGGTAGCTTTGGTCAGTGCTGAGAAACCGGGCTTAGGTCGCAGATAACCCTCCATCGAATTTATTTTCCATTAATTCAAGACGCAGCCTGCTGCGTCTTTATTTTTAATGCCCAGATCCCAATCTTGAGTTGATCAATAACCAGTTAATACCCCGTCGCAGGTGGTGATTTTCCACCCCCAGATCCCCCTCTACAATCCTGTATAAAACCCCTTTCCGGGCTCGTGTGATTCCATCTGGTTTGCTATATGCTATGGACAAATCTATCAGCAAGAGAAGAGGAGTTTACACAATGAGTAACAGCACTCACCACACTTCGTCAAATCAACTGCCATTGTATCCTGGATATGAATACCGCTCAGACCTGGAAATATTTGGCTGGCCTTTGGTGCATATCACCAGAGGATATGAACCGCAGACAGGCAGACCACGGGTCTCAAAAGGTGTCATCGCAATTGGGGAAATTGCTATCGGTGTCCTGGCCGTGGGTGGATTTGCTTTTGGAGGGCTTGCAGTTGGAGGCATGGGGGTAGGGGTGATCGCTTTAGGTGGTCTGGCGATAGGTGGCGTCTCAGTTGGTGGAATCGCTCTGGGAGCTCTGGCTGCTGTCGGTGGGGTGGCTTATTCACTGGTGTACGCGGTCGGCGCTATGGCCCACGCACAATATGTGATCAGTCCCATACGGGTAGACCGGGAAATCTTTGACCTCCTGAGGCAATTCTGGTCAGGAATTCGTCACATTCGATAAACCAAACCTTACTGCGCAATTCCAGGCTCGCAGATAGCTGGTCAAATAATTTAGGTTGGAATCAAGCAATGAAAAGGAGTTTACGATGATTAACAACATTTCTATCTCAACAGAAGAACGAACAAACGGTGCTGGCTATATGAAGCGGCTAAGACCCCTGTTAGAAATTCTAGTCGCTTTCCTACCAATCCTGGTGCTTGGCATCATCGGTACCAAGTTGGGAACTGATACCCTGCTCGGGGGAATGCTCGTCACCCTTGGTTATGTTCTGAGCATCTTGGTGGCATCAGTGCTGCTAAAATTGCGGGGAAGCAGCTGGCGTCAAATCGGGATGGCTCGACCGCAAAGCTGGAAGCGTACAGTACTGCTGGGCATCGGTGTACTGGTCGCCTTGCTGCTCATGAACATCGTTCTTCAAGTGATCGTCCTCAATCTGCCTGGTGCTGCGGTGCCGCCAATCGACCAGAGCCGCTTCAATCCTCTTGAAGGTGATTTGCTAATTTTCCTATTATTTGTAATTCTTTCCTGGACGACGATCGCCTTTGGTGAGGAGATGATTTACCGGGCTTTCCTGATCACCCAGCTCGAAGATGGTATTCCAAAATCAAAGTTGGGAACAGCCCTGGCTTTGCTCGGCAGTTCAGTCATCTTCGGCCTCGCCCACTGGGTCGAGGGGCCTTTAGGGGTGGTAAACACTTTTTTTATGGGGCTTCTGCTAGGCGCGGTCTATCTGCGTTCTGGGCGCAACCTGTGGATAACGATTATAGCTCACGGCCTGGCAAATTCTATTCGCTTCTTATTCCTGTTCCTCGGAGCTGCATGAACATCTCCACCTCTGCAAATTATCCATTCATCTTCAGCCTGATTCCCCCTTCTCCGTTCCTTCTCGAAGGGGGAATCAGTTATTTAATGGTTCTTACCCATCCCAGGTATTGACTTTCCACCTGCGACTCCCCCCTGGAGACCCACATAAGACACCTTTCCAGGCTCATGTACTTCTTCTTGATTTGCTATATGCTAGGCATATCTTAATTCAACCAGTAAAAAGGAGTTCACCAAGGTTTAACGAAACATATCTCGCAGCCAGCAAGTACACCAACAGCCCACATATTATGAAGAAATTGAAAGTTCTGCTGGGGATGCTGGTCGCTTTCCTGCCAATTTTAGTACTCGGCACTATTGGAACCGTGCTGGATGGAGGCACTCTTCTTGGGGGCATGCTGATTACCCTTGGATATGTGCTCAGTATCTTGATCACCGGGATCATGCTGAAGCGGCAGGGCAGCAGCTGGCGTGACATCGGATTGGTACGTCCAAAAAGCTGGCTTCGCACAATTGTCCTCGTCATTGGAACCGTGATCGCTTTGACAGCAATCAGCCTCGCTATCTTAAACATCGCCCAGCTCATACCTGGAGCAGCGGGTATAAACGTAAGCCGATATAACCCGCTGCAAGGAAATTTACCGCTCTTACTTTTATATATTTTGCTGGCATGGACCACAATTACCTTCGGTGAGGAAATGATGTACCGAGCCTTTCTGATCACCCAATTGGGCGAAATATTTCAAGGAGCGAAGCTGCGCTGGGTACTGGCCCTGATCTTCAGTTCAGTCATCTTCGGCTTGATCCATTTCTATCAAGGACCTCTGGGAATTGTGAATACCTTCCTCGTGGGTATTCTGTTTGGAGCGGTTTATTTACGCAGCGAGCGCAACCTGTGGATAACCATTATCGCTCATGGTCTCTTCAACACACTGAGCTTTGTGCTCATGTTCTACGGTATCTAATAGACCCTCATGTTTCAACCCGCCTTTAGATAGGATATTCCTCCCCCTGCTCACTTCTCAATGACTTGGTGAGAAGAGGGGGGAGGTTTTTCCGAAATCATCCGTTCAAATTATAATAAACCTGATGAACAATCCTCATTCTCGAACGAATCGTTTCCAGCAGCTGCGCTGGAGGTTGACCCTGACCTACACTGGTGTGACTGTCGGCGCGCTGATCACTGTGGAGCTTGTCCTGCTTATAATCGCTGGAATTGGCGTCGTCTTCCTCACCAATAGCGGATTTCTTCCAGAACTGCTGATCCAAGCCGCTTCAGCTGATTATGCCCCGGTGCTGCAGTTCTATCTTGCCCAAACTCCACCTGATCAGGAGAGCATAGCGGAATGGTTGCAAGGAGTTGGATCTGCATCGAGTGTGACATTGCCGCTCTCATTTGACGCTACTGACGAGATGCTGGTAGTAGAGGCGGATGGAACCTTACTCGCCGTGGAACCACCTGATTTACTGGAAAACGACCTGATTGGAGCACCGTTTGATGGCCAGGCAATTCCAGGCTTGGTGGAACCACTTCTTGCGGCTTTGGCGGGAGCAGAGGATCCCGAACGCTTATACTCGATAGACGAAACCGGTCAAAAAGTCATCTTGGCGCTTCCAATACGGGATGAGTCTCACCAAACGGTACTGGGTGTTTTTGTCGCAATTGGAGAACTGCCCACGGCGTGGTCGCAATTGGGTGATCTGCTGCCAATTATTGGCGTAAGCCTCTTGTTCTTCACCATCGTCGCTGGCCTGGCAGGCACGGTATATGGCTTTCTGGCAGCACGGGGACTCGTTCAGAGACTG
>DATKXE010000362.1:0-5653 GCA_035529195.1 Anaerolineales bacterium | reverse complement strand
GCCACCCCTGGCGACCCGGAATCCGGTCTTGACTTCATCAAACACCATCACGATCCCGTATTCATCACACAGCTCACGGATCTTCTCCAGGAAGCCTGGTTTTGGCATGATGCTGGCAGAGTTACCCAACAAAGGTTCTACGAAGATCGCTGCCAGGTCACCCCAATTATTCTTGACGGTCTTCTCCAAACCTTCAAAATCATTGAAAGCGACCAAAAGGACATACTGATTTAAAGCTTTAGGAATTCCGGATGTATTTGGGGAGGTGATTGGGCTGCGAATTGAACCCAGAGCCCCCCGGTTGGATGAAGCTGTACTGAACATGAAGTAATCTGCCATCCCATGGTATTGCCCCTCGAACTTGATAAACTTTTCTCGTCCGGTATGAGCGCGGGCAATCCGCAAAGCATGCATTGTTGCTTCGGTGCCAGTATTTGTCAAGCGTACCTTATCAACCTTGCACATGCGGCAAATACGCTCTGCAACACTGATCTCATACGGGGTGGTCCAGGCAAAAATATTGCCCCCCTGTAAAGCTTCCTGAACGCGTTCGACCACAGGTGGGTAGGCATGACCCAGGATCACGGGTCCGAAGCCGAGGCGGTAATCGATATACCGTTTGTCGTCCATATCCCAGACGTAAGCACCTTCACCCCTTTTAATGATCAGGGTGTCTTCATCTCCCCAATAACGGAAGTTTGAATTTACACCATGCGGGATAACTTTCTTCCCCTTTTCAAACAAGGATTTGGTCTTTTCTCCCTGCAATTTCATAACTACCTCCATTTTATTCAGTTCCTGGGATTACAATTCTTCGAATTTCTCTTTGACAAGAATGCCGCGCTTCTTTAATTCTTCGAAGAATCGGTCGGGATCAAGTGAAGATTCTGGTGGCACAACTCCCCTGGCAGATACTTCACCATTAGTGATCATTTGTGCGCCAATGCTCAAAGGTATGGCGATGTTCTTGTAATATGCTGCCGAACCACCCCATTCCTCCTGCGGTGGATGCTCGCTCCACAGCGTATCCTTGACTGCTCGTCCATTGACTTTTCCGTAGACATCGACCACAAGACCATATGCCCAAATTGTGGTTTGTTTGGTTTCTGGCATTTCCAGCAGCAGGTCAAACATTATATCAAAGGGTGTTGATTCTATGCCTTTTATTGTCACCGGATCATCAGAGTAAAGTCCCCAGTCCAACATTACCTTCCCGATGCGCATCGCTTGTGGTGGGAAACATCCCCGCACGGATACTTTTTTGGCGCCCAAGGATTTCGGCATGGTGCGCGTCTCTGGGTGGGGGATATAACAGACTTCCTGCTCACCGATTTGTCCCGGGAATTCGATCATTTTCAAACCTTCAAAGGGTCCTGCCCAGATGAATTCTCCGTCCTGGTAATAAACCCGGGATTCGGTTTGTGGATGGAATTCCCACAGGAAAGTGATCAGCAAACCGGGAGCTGGTGCTGGTGAGCGGAAAGCAGCGAAATTGATTTGGATATCATCTACCTCATCCATGCGATCCGCAGCCCGTTTTGCCATTGCGTTGGTAATACCGGGAGTCGCACCAACACCTGGTATAAAAACGACATCCTTGCCTTTTGCTTCTGCATCATAACTCCATTGATCTTCCTCGGTGGATACATCCAGCCCATTAACGCCTACCTCCACACAGGCTTTTGTGACTGGCAGGTCATATTTCCAGGGAAGACCGTTAACCACCACATCAAAAGCGGGAAACAGTTTGAGCATTGAGCTGTAATCTTCAGCATCAAAGAAGAGGGGCGTCAGGCGTTTATCCCCAATATTCTTGATCAGATCAGTCGCGGCTTGGAGATTAAAATCTGCTACCACAATCTCATCATAATTGCTGTATCGAGACAGATCGCGGGTGGTTTCCTTGCACACCGCCCCAGCTCCTCCGAGAACTAATGCACGCATGGTTTACTCCTTAGATTGAAGTGAATATGATTCTCCGATCCAATTTATTTTGAATCGTATGGAACTTATTTTGCTTGCGCACGAATATATATTTGATCTAATTCTTTCTCCATTTCTTCACTCAATGGTAGCGGTTTGTGGGTGGATAGAATTTGATCGATTCTATCTCTGGCCTCCTGGATCACATCTTGTTTTCCTGAGTTTTGCCACTCTTCATAGCTGCCTGGCGATCCAAAATCACTGAGATACCATTCTCCAGATCGCATATTCTTAACCGTTGAAGGTTGGCCCATAAAATAACCCGCGGGTCCTACCTGCTGGATGACCTCATCTAGCCAGTGCTGTTTGTCAGACGCGATCCCGTGGTGGGCGCGCATACCCATCTTGTAAACCTCGACATCAAGGAGCAGCTGCTCCAGGCAAAGATGAGTTGAGCTGCCGATCAGACCTGGGCCTACCAGGAGATCTGGCCAGGAAAGGACAGGCAGCAATGCGTTTAATGATCTTTCATAGCTGGCTTGAATACCTGGCATAAATTGATTCGTCCCGCCACCGCTGGCTTCCACAGGTAAACCGTAAAAGCGGGCCATCTCGGTGCTGGCTGCGCCAGTCAAGCCGCTCTCGATGGCTCCCGCGCTGTATGATCCATTGCGTAAATTCGAGATCGCCAAGACGGGGGCATACAGAATTGGCGTTCCTGGAGCACCAGCCTGGATCATGCATAAAGTGGCCAGAACTTCGCAGTTTCCCAGGATGAGGGTAGATATTAAGCTGCCGGGAGCAGTGCCGCCCATCAGGGGCATGGGCATAATCGCCACCGGGATGTCCCAACCAAGAATCGCCAGGTAAGCATCCGCAAATTGCTGGTCGATCACCAGTGGTGATTGTGGGCAAAGGAGGAAGGAGAAAGGGTGTGATTTGCGAATGGTTTCTTTATCTCCAAAGACCACTTGTAAGACCTCCAACAACCAGGGAGCGAGATCCGCAGATGGCGAGCCATCCTGTACATGTTTAGAAAAGTTGCGAAAAATATTACTGTAGTAGCGAACCTGGTCAGCGGCGGATGGGTTGGCAGGTTCGTCACTGCGTTCAGCCATCGACCAGTAAACGCCAATTTCATCCAGGGCATCGATCAGGTGGGTAGCCTTCATCCAGTCCTTGGATGTGCTGGGTCGCCGTTCACCAGTCTTTGCATCAGTGACGAATGTGCCCTCACCATCTGCTAAAAGCGTGAAATTTCCAGCGTTCATCTTCAGATCCCAACCCGGTCGTCGTGCTCCCAATGAAAAATCTTTCGTCGTTAATCGGAGAGATTCCTCAACCAAAGTTCGGGGAAAATGCACAATACGTGTCTCTTCATTGACCTGCGCACCAGCTTCTTTTAGAAGATTTCTACCGGCAGCGGTGTCAACTCTTACCCCTGTAATAGCCAAAATTTCCAAGGAACGTGTGTGTACCTGGTTCTTTTCGTCTTCTGAAAGCACTTGCAAGAAAGTCTTCATACAAGATTGCTCCAATTAAGCAATTTCTTGCTCTGCTGCGGCAAGGATATGTTTCAGCTCCGCTTGCTGCTTTTCATCTAATGGTTCTGGATAGTGGTTTTTCAGGATCCAGGCTGTCTTCTCACGGGCAACTTCAATCGGATCTCGATAACCTCCATCATCACTTACCTGCGTAGTTAGTTGAGAGTATTCCAGATCCCGTACTTGTTGGCGTGTTTTCTTCTCTTTTAAGAAATTACCGCGCGGTCCAACTCTCTTGATCATGTCCAATGAAAAAGCTTCCTGGCTGGTGTCTAAACCATTGGCATCCACCCGGGCCATGTCACAGAACTCGGCATCCAAGACCAATGCTTCTTGAGTCAGCAAGGTGCAAGCTTCTCGCAATCCGATACCGCTGGCAGTGTCAGCACCTGTCAATGCAACTGCCAGCATATTCCCTTTCAGCCCTGCCGCGGAAGACCATCCAGAAACATCCGCATAGGTACCTATGGGAGCCAAGGTTGGTACCCCCCACAGGTGCGCTAGTTCAACAGCGATGGGAGCAAATAAATCTGTATTCCAGGAACCACCCTCGAAATCTCCTGTCATGCGGTTCATGAGGCTGGGCATGAGAGAATGATAAATCGGTGCACCGGGATGAGCTAATTGGATCAGCACCATCGCGGCTACTACCTCTGCGTCTGCAACCGCGATCGTTCCCGCGACAGTTGCCGGTGAAGATAATCCTCCACAGGCCATGGACATAAATCCGACTGGTATTCCAGCCTCGGCGAACACCAGGGAAGCTTCCATAGCTTCGATGTCCATCGCCAGAGGCGCTATTGTGCAGATCAGTGATGAGAATGGTGGGCGGGCCCGCATCGTAGCTTCGTCCCCAGAAATAACTTTCGCCATTTCGATCGCATAGTGTGCAGTTTTCTCCTCAACAACCGTGCAAGTCTGCACATGTTTCACGGTATTATTGAAGGAGGCATCTAGCTCATGTAGTGAGGCTGTTTCTGGGTGATCTTGAGCACTGACCATGGGCCAATAAAAGCTAAGAGATGGTAAATAATCCGTCACCCTTGCCATCCTGGCTACATCAGCCTTATTTGATGAACGTCGTTGTTGGGTTTCAAAATCCACAGTCTCAACACCGGTGCCATCGGTGGCGGTGTAGGTTGCAGATCCATCAAGAATGAGATCGTGATCTACAGAGCGGGAGCCCAGAGTATAGAATCGCGGCGCATATGACATGGCTTCCAACACAATCGAATTCGGCAGTTTCACGATCTTGGAATCAGGATCAACGGACGCACCATGCTCAGCATAAATGGATAGTGCTTTCTTCGATGGGCAATAAAAGCCAACATTCTCGAGAATTTCGAGCGTTGCAGATTGGATCTGCTCCAGCTGCTCTTTAGTGAGTACGTTGATTCGGTATTGAGGTTTAATTGGCTTTAACTGCGGGGTTGTACTCGGCATAAAACTTTCCTCATTAATCAGAATAAAGCGCGGTCAGATCCTGGTAGCTATCCACCCGGCGGTCACGAAATGGGTAGGATGAGATATTGTGGATCTCCTCGATCCGGGAAAGATCAATTGAACAGAGCAGGTTCTCTTCCTCTTCTGTTGATGCTTTCTCAAGCAGCTGTCCAGAGGGGTTGGCGACAAAGCTGCCTCCCCAAAATTGGATACCTCCATTACCATCAGGCGACTTCTCGAATCCCACCCGGTTGATGGCAGCTAAGTAACAGGCATTTGCGGCCGCGTGACCTTGCTGTACGATCTGCCAGGCAGCCTGGCTCTCTTCACGCTCTTCAGCACTTTTGTTATCAGGGTCAAAACCAATCGCAGTGGGACAGAAAATGAGTTCCGCTCCACTCATGGCGGTTAATCGGGCAGATTCAGGAAACCACTGGTCCCAACAGATGAGCACCCCAATATCTGCGTATTTTGTCCTGAATACCTGGTAGCCCAGATCACCAGGAGTAAAATAATATTTCTCCGTGTAGCCAGGGTCCTGTGGGATGTGCATTTTCCGATATTTGCCCAGGTATGTGCCGTCTGCATCAATCACAACTGCAGTGTTGTGGTAGAGTCCAGCAGCTCTTTTCTCGAATAAACCGGCAATTAATACTACTTTTAAATCTGCTGCTAAGGAACCAAGGTTCCTGATTATTTCAGATTCTACGTGGATCTCTTGCGCTAATTTGAAAACTTGATCA
>DATKXE010000361.1:0-2595 GCA_035529195.1 Anaerolineales bacterium | reverse complement strand
TAATCAACCGAGGTGATCAATCTTGAGCCATCTCCTCCTCCTGTCTACTTTTTATCATTTTACCGGGATTGAATCAACCGGGCTTGAAAATGCTGCCGTTGAAGGATCGGTGGGCATTGCAGCACTCATATCAGCAGGTATTTTTATTCTGATGTTCATCGCCATTTCATTTCACATGCTGCACGAGACCGCGGCAGCACTGCTTGGCGCAGTTGCGATTTTCCTGGTGACGTATGTCGGGGGGCACTTTAATCCAGCACTGACCATCATTACCTTTGAAGAGGCGATGGCATTTGTTGACTGGAATGTCATCTTTCTGATTATGGGAATGATGATCTTCATGGCCATTCTTTCTGAAACGAATGTGTTTAAATGGATCGGATTTCGCCTCTACCTCAGCGCAAAAGGCAACACCTGGCTGATCGTCCTTTGGCTTATTATTCTGACGGGTATAACCTCAGCGTTTCTCAATGATGTAACGGCAATCCTGCTTATCGCGCCGCTTTCCATCCAGCTGGCGATCGCCCTTGGGATAAGCCCATTTGCAGTGGTTATTGCCGAGGTATTGGCTTCAAACATTGGTGGCGCGGCAACTTTAATCGGCGACCCACCCAGCACGATCGTCGGTTCACACATCGGACTCAGCTTTGGGGAATACCTGGTCAATATGGCCCCAGTGGCGATCTTATGCATGATCGCGCTGGTAGTGATCAATCGATTTCAATATCGTAAAGAATATGCCGTAGGCAAGAAATCAATATCGCCGATCCTGGTAGAAAAATTGGAATCTGAATCTAATATCGAGGATTACCCCACGCTTTATAAAGCGCTATTCTTAGGAATCTTAACCTTTATCTTGTTCTTTGTTGCAGATTATTTTGACCAGATGCCCCCCAGCGTAGTTGCATTAAGCGGCGCCGCTTTGCTAATCGTATGGGTGCGACCAGATATGAAAGATATGCTGCGTGAGGTTGACTGGACGACGTTGATCTTTTTCATCGCTTTGTTTGTCGTCGTTGGTGCTATGGTCGCCACGGGCGCGATCGGCTGGTTGGCCACGCGCATTCTCGTTCTGGCAGGAGATAGTCTAACACGCGCCGTCGTTCTGACCACCTGGATATCTGGCATCGCCTCGGGGCTCGTGGCTAATATCCCCTTTACTGTAGCTGCCCTGCCAATCATCGACCTGTTAACATCCAGCATATCTGGTGCTGAAGAGAGTCTGGTCCTTTACTGGGCGCTGATATTGGGTGCTGATCTTGGTGGCAATTTCACCTACCTCGGCTCAGCCCCGAATATTGTAGCTGCTGGTTTGCTCGCCCAAGCAGGTTATCGACTATCGTTCGGCCGCTTCATGCGCGATAGCGTACCTATCACCATTGTGACGCTTGTCATCGCAACAATTTGGTTGCTGTTTCGTTACTAAGAGGAGGTTTTTTATGGGTATTATCCTATGCCCGACACGTGGTGGTCCAGCTAGTTCCCATACTCAAAATGGAGCGATTGCCCTGGCAAAGGAGAGAGGAGATTCGCTACTCTTCCTGTATGTTGTTGATCTGCACTTCCTTAACAAAACAGCTGCGCCGATCGTCGTAGATGTAGCTGATGAGGTACAAGAAATGGGTGAATTCCTGCTGCTGATAGCCAAGGAACGGGCTGAGGAACAGGGTGTTTCAACCAAAACGATCTCTCGAATAGGAAAATTACGGGAGGAAATCAAGAAAGTTGCGCGAGAGGAGAGTGTTTCGTTAGTGATGTTTGGTCAACCAGCGGGTGAAAAGAGTAAGTTTATATTGGATGACCTGAGGGCATTTGCAGCTGAGATTGAGAAAGATTGCGGTATAGAGACAACTATCTACTGAGTACTACTTTCCGGTATTGTTACCAGTATCATCATTGGGGGAGAAAGTCTGATCTGTGATTCCCTCACAAATATTCACTCTATTGTAATTATTCCCCATTCAACAAAAACTCGATCATCAAAACGAAGTCCTTCCGGGGATTGAATGTGTTTAATTGGTTTATTCAATGCGGAGAGATTCTCGTTTTTCAATAAAGATCACGGTTTGATCAAAGCTGCCTGGAAGGAGTGTAGGTTTGCACCCTTCAAACCACACGCGGCAATAGGGTCAGATTCCATAAATATCCCCGGTCTTCTCCGTTTGCAGCTTCAAGAATACAATTACAGGTTCCTCACCATCCAGGCTGCGACCAGCCAGAAGGACAATCCCATCCTGGGTAGCCTGTTTCAAATATTCAGGATAGGCTTCACCAATGTGGATATCCTCGTCGGTTCAGGTATCAGGATCGGTGACCAGTTCGGCGCGTTGAGGCTCAAACTCGAAAAATAATTTGGAGTGTATCTGGCTTTGGCATCAATGATCCTGCCTTTCAAGTCAGATGATTATATCGTTCCTCCCGGCTATCTGGCGCAGCAGCTCGGTTTGACCGGTATGGTAGGTGTCGTGGAAGTAAAAACTATGCAGGCGGGTACCAAGCGTTACCATGCGCTCACCCACTTGAATTTCCTGCGCTAAATCAGTATTTGTGAGCCTATCCATCGCAGCATCAATTCTTGATTGTCCAGCAATCAAA
>DATKXE010000360.1:0-6423 GCA_035529195.1 Anaerolineales bacterium | reverse complement strand
CTTTGGTAGGCGGATTGAAAAGGTATCAGTAAACTTCTCACAGTTCAAAGCTGAGAAAAGTGGTCGTTTGGCTGGTGTTGGATAGTCTCTCGTTTTAGCAGGTTCCAAACTGGAAATAATCTGCTGATCACGCTGTGGGTCAAAATCCAGGATCAATCTTGCCCATTCCAGGCGGCTAGCAAACCCATCTCCGGCTAGATGGTACAACCCGCGCCGTTCATTAATCCACGCTGCTGGATTGTCCCCAGATTTCGCTAAGAGCAAGGTTGTTGCCTCTGCTAACATGCGGCACCAGGTCGGATTGCT
The DNA here is from genome assembly GCA_035529195.1 of Anaerolineales bacterium. Taxonomy (GTDB): domain Bacteria; phylum Chloroflexota; class Anaerolineae; order Anaerolineales; family UBA4823; genus PFL25. Next base: position 6,117 of record DATKXE010000360.1, on the reverse strand, counting down.
GACCTGATCGTCAACGATGCGCAGCTCAGATTGAGTTCGAGCCCAGTCGAGAACTTTAATGACGAAACTATCACGCCGTAGGCTGTACACCCAGCTGGTCCTGAAAACCAGGGTTGCAGCGTCTACCTCTGCGATCGCTCTCTCTCCTGCAAGTTTGCTTGAACCATATATACCCAAGGGATTGGGTGTGTCACTTTCGAGATACGGACTCCCCTTTAAGCCATCGAATACATAGTCGGTTGAATAATGAATCAGTGCAGACTTATTTTCTTTAGCCAGCTCCGCCAATTTTCCTGGTGCGGTGGCATTGATCGCACCAGCAACTTCTGATTCAATTTCTGCTTGATCAACTGCGGTATATGCAGTGGCGTTAATGATGATTTCCGGATGCATTCTGCGAATTATCTGGACTAGGCTATCCAATTCCAGTAAGTTGATATCAGGGTAATCTATTGCAACAACTTCCCTCAGAGGGGCCAGTGAGCGGTGCAGCTCCCAACCTAACTGGCCAAATTTTCCCAGCAGCAAAATTCCAGACATAGATTTAATTACCTGTTGTGAGATGGAAGAAAATTAGCGTTCATGAAAGGGGATTTCCTCTTCGACCAATCGAAGAAGGTAATCTCCATATTGATTGTTAATTCTTTGCGCTTGTTCAACCAGGGTTTCCTTATCAATGAATCCCAAGCGATAGGCGATTTCTTCAGGACAGGAGATCATCATTCCCTGGCGTTCCTCCAGTGTTTGGACAAATTGAGCCGCCTGGAGCAGAGATTCGTGTGTACCAGCATCCAACCATGCGACTCCCCGTCCAAGAACTTCCACATTCAAATCCCTGTTTTCAAGGTAGATACAATTCAGGTCCGTGATCTCTATCTCGCCCCGAGCAGATGGAGCGAGAGATTCTGCGAACTCCACCACCCGCCCATCGTAGAAATATATACCAGGCACTGCGTAATGTGAACGGGGTTTTTGTGGTTTTTCCTCAATGCTTATTGCTTTACCTTCCTGATCAAATTCAACCACCCCATATCTTTCTGGATCACGCACCGGATAGGCAAAGATTAAAGCTCCTTCCTTTAATTCTGCAGCTCGTCGGAGACTCTCTGGCATTCCATGACCAAAGAAAATATTATCTCCGAGAATTAAACACACCGCGTCGCCATCGATAAATTCCTTACCTAACAGGAATGCATCCGCCAATCCTCGCGGTTGATCCTGTTTGATATAGGAGAACTGCAAACCCCATTGATCTCCATCTCCGAGCAGCTCTTGGAAAGCGGGTAACGCATCTGGGGTGCTGATCACCAAAATTTCACGAATTCCTGCCAGCATCAGCATCGAAAGTGGGTAGTAAACCATGGGCTTATCGTAAACTGGCAGAAGCTGCTTGCTGGTGCCGATAGTCAAAGGATAAAGACGGGTTCCTTTCCCACCGGCCAAAATGATACCTTTCATTGATCCCCTCCTCTCGCTTGGTAATTCTTTTCGAGCCAATCTTGGTAGTCACCTTGAGCACCAATTGCTGCGATCCAGTCCTGATGATCGAGATACCATTCAACTGTTTTTAATAATCCTTCAGATAAGGACTGCCTGGGAGACCATCCCAAATCATTATTGATCTTCGTGATATCCATTGCATAACGCCGGTCATGCCCCGGCCGGTCGACCACGTACTCGATTAAAGATTCATGAGGTGAATATTCTGACTGTGGTAGACATTCATCCAAGATTTCACACAATGTATTTATAACTTTGAGGTTGGTCGGCTGGGTATTCCCACCAACGATGTACGTCTCACCAGATTTCCCAATCTTTATTACATCCCTGATTGCCTCGCAGTGGTCCTCAACATATAACCAATCACGAATCTGCTTTCCATCTCCATATATCGGAAGTGGCAGCCCATTAAACGCGTTTGAGATCATCAAGGGTATCAACTTCTCAGGAAATTGGTATGGCCCATAATTATTTGAGCAGTTGGTGATGCTGTACGGTAAGCCATAGGTATGACCATAAGAACGCACCAGGTGATCGCTGGCTGCTTTCGAGGCAGCATAAGGGGAATTTGGTGCGTAGGAGGTATTCTCGGAAAATGGTGGATCATCTGGTTCCAGCGAACCAAAGACCTCATCGGTTGATATGTGGTGAAACCGAACTTCTTCTGGTGATCGCTTGATTTCGTCAAGCCAGGTAGTACGAGCAGCTTCTAATAGAATAAAGGTCCCGACAACATTCGTCTCTACAAACTGCGCAGGTCCGAGAATTGACCGATCGACATGCGTCTCTGCCGCGAAATGGACAATGGTGTCAATCTCTTGTTTACGCAGCAATTGGTCAATTAAGGAGCGGTCGTTGATTGATCCATGGATAAATTGATATCGACTCGGATCAGGTAGATCTCGTAAGTTCTCTAAAGAACCCGCGTATGTAAGCGCATCCAGATTGACGATTTTGACATCCGGCTCTTCATTCAAGAGAAATCGAATGAAATTTGAGCCAATAAAACCAGCTCCTCCTGTGACTAGAACATTGCGCATTTACACCTCTGTCGATCCTTCCGGATACCCCTGTACTAAAAATCAGGCAAAGGTCTCCGCATCCTTCAATCGCTTGCCTATAGAGTCCTTATCAGAAATGTTTATACCCACTCCATCGACCAAGGGCCAATCAATACCGATATCAGGGTCATTCCACAATAATGTACGATCCCATTCAGGGGCATAATAATCGCTGACTTTATAAATCAAATTGGCCCACTCACTGAGTACATAAAATCCGTGCGCAAAACCTGGTGGGATCCATAATTGCTTCTTGTTTTCAGCTGATAATTTCTCTCCAACCCATTCGCCAAACGTCGGGCGCGAGCGTCTTAGGTCGACCGCAACATCAAAAACTTCCCCGGAGACAACCTGCACCAATTTACCTTGTGTTTGGCGGATTTGATAATGTAAACCACGCAGCGTCCCTTGGACAGAACCAGAGTGATTGTCCTGTACGAAATTAGCTGCAATCCCTGCTGCGGCAAATTCTGCTTTCCGATATGTTTCTATGAAAAAACCGCGCTCGTCACTATAAACGACCGGGTTAACTACAATCACATCGGGAATATTGGTGGGTTTGAAATCCATTTGCTTTACCAGTCTAATTGTATCTCAACTACTAAATACGAAGAATCCATCATGAAGACCTATTGAATTTGGAAGGATTCGCTTCCCCGGGTAGAAAATAATTATTAGGTTGTTTGGACTTTATCTTAGAATCATTTTTTGCGAATATGATAATCAGACTAACAAAGGTAGAAATCCATCGTTAAGGCGATTTTGATAATTCCCTGCACAGGAAATCCCTTTTACGATTCGTATGGTGGTTCATCTTCAGGTCCATCTACTGGTTCTTGAGCATCTCTGTATGCGGTCACAATTTGATCAGCAGCTCCGATCATCTTAATCTGCCCGTGGTCCAGCCAAACCGCCCGTTGGCACATCTCAAGGATAGTTTCCAAGTTATGCGAAACCAAAATGATCGTCGCCCCATAGTGACGAAAGTTCTCCATCTTTGTCAAGCTTTTCCGTTGGAAAGATTCGTCCCCAACAGATAAGACCTCATCAAGGATCAGGATATCAGGATCGATATCCGTAGCGATTGCAAATCCAAGGCGGGCAGCCATTCCAGAAGAATAATTACGAACGGGAACATCAATAAATTCCCATAATTCCGCAAAATCTACAATGCGGTCAAATTTCTCCTGCATTTCATCATTGGTGAACCCCAACAGAGCGCCATTAAGGAAGATATTTTCTCGGCCGGTTAAATCGGGATGAAAACCTGCACCGAATTCAAGCAGTGGCGCGACAACTCCTTTTACCCATACCCGTCCTTCTGTCGGTCGCATAACCCGTGCAATCAGTTTCAATAAAGTACTTTTTCCCGCGCCATTAGGACCGATCAAACCAATCATTTCACCCTTATCAATATTCAGATCAATCTGACGCAGAGCCCAAAAATCTCCCAGCGCTATTTTGCCCTGGAAACGTCGGATCATATATTCTTTAAAAGTAGCTACTCGCTCCGAAGCGATCCGGTACCGTACACCAACCCCTTCCAGTCGGATCACATTATCTTGATTCACAGAAGCTAATGACGCCTCAGATTTCATTGATTCAGACCCGGTAAGCAAACTCATCTGATTTTGAGGTGAAAAACATCCAGCCAGCGAACAAGGTGATAGTAGCAATCCCTCCCGAGATCAATAACAATTTGATATCCGGAACTTGACCGTAAATAATTGGCGTACGGAATAATTCGATCAGGTAATACATCGGATTTAATTTCGTGATCCACAAGCGATAAACTTCTGGCAATATTTCTGGGGACCAGATCACTGGACTCAAATACATCCAGGCTGTTAGAAAGATTTGATACATCTCGGCTATATCGGCATAATAAATCGCCATGGTTGAGATCAATAAACCAATGCCTAAGGCGAACATCGCTAAGAATAATATCGGGATGGGCATGAGTATGATCGTCCAACGAACAGGGACCCCAATTATCAGCATCACGAGCACAAGTGGGATCAACGAAAGCAGCAAGTTGATCAAACCGGTACCCGTTGAGGAGACAGCAAATGAAGTACGAGGGATATAGATTTTCTTCAATAAACTGCCACCCCAAACCAGATGTAGCGTAGCTGCATTGGTTGACTGGGCGAAGAAATTCCAGGCGATCAGTCCACTTAATACATAGGCTGCATAGCCTGGTTGGGAACCTCCAAATGCTCGTGAAAAAACGATGGTGAGGATGAGCATGGTACCTAAAGGATTCAGCATCGTCCAGGCAACACCCAAGGAGGACCTTTTATATCTGGTCAATATATCGCGCCGAACTAGCTGCACAATTAAGTAGCGGTACTTAAACACTGCCCGCAGCTCTTCAGCAGCTGGAGATCCCTGGTTGGCTGAGTCGTATATGGGAACTTGTTTCGCTTTATCCATTTTTCAGATGTGAATTTCTATAACCAGATCGAACAAACCCTGATTACTAAATTTTGAATGCGCATTTTCTCACAACAAACCGCTCCAGTCAATGAAGGTTTCATTTCCAAAGAAGTTCATTATAAATATTTACGGATCCTCAATCGCATCTCCATCGGCATCCAACCATAGATAGAGGGGCGCAATTTAGCCTTCAGAGCAATCCAAGATATCTTGCTGCCCCCCTCACGGCGATGAACCCGGACCATTTCAGGCCAGCAGTGATCATCTGACTCAATCGATTTTGCACCACCATGCAGCCGAAAATTCGCCCACAAATGGGGATGGTATTTAATGGGAGCTTCCCTGGAGAGACGGACCCACAAATCATAATCCATTGCGAAGTAGAAGGATGGATCTAGTGGTCCTACCTTTTTCCACAGGCTGCCTCGGAAGAAGGTCGCCTGTTGGGGAATATGAACATAACCGCGCATCAGGCGTTGATAGTCGGTTTGGCGAGCCGGAAACTTACCTATTACTGTTCCCTGTTCATCGATCAAGTTCGCATCCCCGTAAACAGCACCGACTTCAGGATGAGCCTTTAGAAATGCAACTGCTTCTGAGATTGCAGTGTCAAGATAAGTATCGTCTGAATTCAACCAGGCAAGAATCTCACCCTTGGCATTCGCAAAACCCTTATTGATTGCATCCGTCTGGCCTTGGTCCGGTTCCGAAACCCACCAGGCAAGTCGATCTGCATATTTTTGAATAATTTCAAGACTACCATCAGTCGAACCCCCATCGACAATGATGTATTCCAGATGTTCGTAATCCTGTTCTAAGACTGAGCAGATCGTCTCCTCAAGAAAGGCAGCCTGATTGTAAGAAGGCGTTACGACTGATACGAGCGGTTGTTCTTTTAAACTCAAGAGTGATCCCTTCAGCAATCTACTGCCAATCCTCTGCAGAGTAATACAGGGGTGCGACATCGCGGGTGAGCTGCTGCACACGTTCGATTTCAGCATCTGGCAAATGCTGCTGCCAGGATTTAATTATGGATTGGCTATCAATCCGAACCGAATGAACCCCCCGCGGGGAGGTCCTTTTGGGGTTTTTTTCGCTGCTCGCGGCCTTGATGGTA
>DATKXE010000359.1:0-16875 GCA_035529195.1 Anaerolineales bacterium | reverse complement strand
CAGAATCTGCTGTTGAAGAATTAGAAGAAAGCGCAGAAGATGTAATTGATGAAGTTGAATCCGAATCAGAAGAAACAGAAGTAGAAGTTGAAACCGAAGACGAGTCCCCCGCTGAACTTGAAGAAGAAAACGTCATAGAAGATGAAACTGCCCCTGTTGCTGTTGAAGAGGAGCAAACATCTGCCGATGCAGAATCTGCTGTTGAAGAATTAGAAGAAAGCGCAGAAGATGTAATTGATGAAGTTGAATCCGAATCAGAAGAAACAGAAGTAGAAGTTGAAACCGAAGACGAGTCCCCCGCTGAACTTGAAGAAGAGACTGAGGAAGAGGAATCTTCTGAAGAAGCAGAGGCACAGAACGAAGATTCGGGTGAATCTGAGAGCGAAGAATAAGGGAATTAATAACAGCGCGCCAGGTTTTGGCGCGCTGTTTTATTTTAATTATCCAATTTGACGATCAATGCAGCACTTTGACGCGGGGTAATTTACAGCCCCCAGGAATTTTATGGGCAAAGGGGTCTGAAATTTGAGATCATCCAGGTGGAGAACTGCTGAAAAAGCATAACCTAAGAGTTTTATTAACTTGCTTCGATTCGAGACACGAATCGCATGGCGGCAGGTTAAACTCTGGTAAAATGCAATTGGACTAAATTTCTCGTAATCAAAATAGTAAATAACCAAAGTTATCTTTGGTGACATTGGTATTTGTGTGATCGTAGGAGGTACGCTTTGTCAAGCATGGAGCGGTTTACCCAAAGAGCTCGACGAGTTTTGAGCTTAGCCCATCAAGAAGCTGAGCGCATGCGGCAGAATTATATCGGCACAGAACATCTTCTCCTGGGGTTGATCCGTGAAGATGGTGGTGTTGCTGGACGAGTTTTACGTGAATTAGGGTTAGAGATTGAGCGGGTTCAGGAAATTGTTGAGAGACTGACCGGTACAGGCAGCTCACCAGGAGGTAAGCTAGACCTGTCACCAGGTACCCAGCAGGTGCTGGAGTATGCTGTTGATGAAGCACGTCGTCTCGGTCACCATTATATCGGTACAGAACATCTCTTGCTTGGGTTGGTCCGGTATGGCGAGGGCGTTGCCAATGATGTCTTGAAGAAGCTGGGTGTCACCCCCGAGCAGATTCGACGGCAGACCCGGCGCGTGCTCCAAGAGAGCAGTTCCTCGCGGCGCAGTTCTGGTGAGGGAAAATCATCCCAGCAAGAAAAACAACAGCAGAAAACACCGCTGGTAGATCAACTAGCAGTTGATTTGACCACATTAGCCGAAGAAGGCAAGCTTGATCCGGTAGTCGGGCGAATTATGGAGATCGAGAGAGTAATCCAGATCCTGGCTCGGCGGACGAAGAATAATCCGGCCTTGGTCGGCGAACCTGGCGTGGGCAAGACTGCCATCGTCGAGGGTTTAGCCCAGAGGATACTTGAGGGAGATGTACCTGCGCCTCTCTTGAATAAACGGGTTCTACAGCTGGATGTAGGATCTTTGGTTGCCGGGACAATGTATCGAGGGCAATTTGAGGAACGGCTGAAGCGGGTGATTGACGAATTAAAGGCGTCTGAAGCAATTCTCTTTATTGATGAGCTTCACATGTTGGTGGGTGCGGGAGCTGCGGGTTCATCTGTTGATGCCGCTAATATTCTAAAACCTGCCTTATCACGAGGTGAGCTGCAGGTGATCGGAGCGACAACACATGATGAGTATCGCAAGCATATCGAAAGCGATGCAGCCTTAGAGCGCCGCTTCCAGCCAGTTCAGGTTGAGGAACCCAACGTTGATGAGACGATCGAGATTTTACGTGGCGTGCGCCCTGCCTATGAAGAGCACCATCGCTTGTCCATATCGGATGATGCACTTGATGCGGCTGCTCAACTCTCATCCCGTTATGTTACTGACCGCTTCTTACCGGATAAGGCCATCGATCTGATCGACGAGTCGTCCTCGCGTGTTCGAATGTACAAGAGCCCAGCTGCCAGGACAGCCAAAGAACTGATCGGCCAGATTAAAGAAAGCCGCAGAAACCATGCCTTGGCTCTGGAAGATGGTCGTTATGAAGACGCACAGGAAATACTCGAACGGCAGGAAGCTTATGAAAGCCAATTAGAGCGCTTACAATCTGCGTGGGATCGCAGCAGCAGCCCCGTGGTAACAGCTGAAGATATCGCTGAAGTGGTCTCAATGTGGACCGGTGTACCTGTGATGCAGATCGCCCAGGAAGAATCGGCGCGCTTGCTAAAAATGGAAGAAGAACTCCGGCAGCACATCGTAGGCCAAGAAGAAGCCATCGAATCTATCTCTAAGGCAGTTCGTCGAGCAAGAGCAGGTTTGAAGGACCCCCGCCGCCCAATCGGGTCGTTCATTTTTCTGGGACCAACCGGTGTTGGCAAGACTGAATTGACCAAAGCATTAGCTCGCTTCCTTTTCGGCAGCGAAGATGCCCTGATCCATCTGGACATGTCGGAGTTTATGGAGCGCCACTCTGTCAGTCGTTTGGTAGGTGCCCCTCCAGGTTATGTTGGGTATGAAGAATCTGGACAGCTAACAGAGGCCCTGCGCCGCCGACCTTATTCGATCGTCGTCTTCGATGAGATCGAAAAAGCGCATCCTGAGGCACATAATTTGCTGCTCCAGATCATGGAGGAAGGCCACCTCTCGGATGCTCGTGGCCGTAAAGTGGATTTCCGCAATGCACTGGTTGTTATGACCTCCAATGTGGGAGCCGATTTGATAAAACGGCAAACCTCTATTGGTTTCGATGTGAAACGCGATCAGGAACTTGAAGAACACCTGGCTTATCAGGAGATGCGTAAGAAATTGCTGGAATCGCTCAAGCGAGTCTTCCGTCCAGAGTTCATCAACCGGGTCGATGGGGTGATAGTCTTTCGTGCTTTGAGCAAGGAGAGTATCAAGGAAATCGTCCAACTCGAACTTGATAAAGTCAGCCTGCGACTTGAAGAGCACGCCATTGTGATCAAGATCACCCCGGCTGCGCTCGATTTGTTTGTAGAATTGGGCTACGACCCGGAAATGGGAGCGCGGCCTTTGCGACGTGTCATCCAGCAAAATATCGAAGACACATTGTCTGATTCACTGCTATCTGGCGAATTCGAAGATGGAGACACGATCATCGTTGATGCAATTGATGAGGAGATCTCACTGTATAAAAAAGAAGAGAAACCCATCGAAGAGGAAGTATTAGCGACAGGATAGATAATTTATAGATACTTGAGGCTTATTAAAGGGCGCAGATTTTTTTCTGCGCCCTTTTCTGTTGTTAGCAGAAACTGAATTAATTGGGTAGAGGCGAATAAACTGCTAAGTTATAATTTGATCATGCCAAAATTAAGAACTCAGTTTGTTTGCCAGCAGTGTGGGCGCAGATCTGCGCGGGACATGGGGCGCTGCCCTCAATGCAACTCTTGGAATAGCATGATAGAAGAGGTGGTCACCTCCCCCAAATCAAAAGGATCTACCATAACACGTGGGCTTGCTGGAGACTCAACCCCACGCCGGCTCTCCGAAATCGACGATGGTGCTGAAGAACGGCTGCTGCTGCCCATTCAAGAATTTGCTCGCGTCCTTGGTGGTGGAGTTGTGCCTGGTTCAATTGTGCTCGTTGGAGGCGATCCCGGGATTGGAAAAAGCACCCTGCTTCTGCAAACCGCTTTGGAAATGTCCCGCACTAGTAGGGTTTTATATGTCTCTGGGGAGGAGTCAGAAGGACAGATAAAAATGCGCGCATTGCGTTTGCTGCGCAGCACCAAAGATGGAGAGCCAATCCTGCCAGACGAGTTGCTTCTGGTCACAGAAACAGACCTGGCGAGGATTCTCGAGCATGTCTCACAGGTACAACCCAGCTTATTGATTGTGGATTCCATTCAAACAACAACCTTGTCTGAATTGGAATCGTCAGCAGGTTCGGTTTCCCAATTGCGGGAAAGCGCATCCAGGTTGCGGGAATTAGCAAAATCAACCGGAATATCCGTTTTTTTGATCGGGCACGTTACCAAGGAAGGCACGCTTGCTGGGCCGAGAGTCCTGGAACATATCGTCGATACAGTGCTCTACCTTGAAGGGGAAAGATTTCAGTCTTATCGTTTATTGCGCTCGGTTAAAAATCGCTTTGGCGCTACATCTGAGGTTGGGGTTTTTGAAATGCAGGAAGGGGGCTTGATAGAAGTGCGCAATCCTTCTGAATCCTTCCTGGCTGGTCGCTTGGTGAATGCCCCGGGCTCGGCGATCGCAGTCACTATGGAAGGAACGCGCCCATTGTTGGTGGAAATCCAAGGTTTAACCAGTGCAACTTCTTTCGGAAATCCCCGGCGCACACCCAATGGAGTAGACTTTAATAGGCTTTTATTAATCACGGCCGTTCTCTCACGGCGAATTGGTCTGCGACTGGCGGAACAAGATGTCTTTGTCAATGTGGTGGGCGGTCTGCGAGTGAGCGAACCAGCTGCCGATCTTGCTATTGCAGCTGCTATCGCTTCCTCGACCCGTGACATACCTGTTCGCGCGGAAATGGTCCTGATCGGGGAGATAGGTCTTTCAGGGGAATTAAGGTCAGTGGGTCATATGCCTGCCCGGCTGAAAGAGGCTGCCAATATTGGCTTTAAGCAGGCTGTTGTTCCCGGGAGACTTCGCCGAGAGGAACCATGGCCTGATGTTCTCCAGGTTACGGAGGCACGCTCCCTGCGCCAGGCATTGGATTTGATTTTGATTAATGATTAAATGATAAGTTTTCCCGCCTGCAGGTTGATATAACCCTCGCCACTGCTGAATCGCGCTAGAATCTTCATAAACATTAATACCAATCCTACCTAAATCTACATTGACGCGCGTATGATGCAGCTGATAAATTTACTTATTCATAATCTATTAATTTGATCTCCCGATTTAAATATGGGAGATAGGAAGAATTTCGGAAATCGAATGTTCATAAAGCGCTTTCAGTTGGGCTTGATCCACCTTGCAGTCGCGATGACCCTGGTGCCGATAAACAGCACTTTGAACCGGGTCATGATCAAGGAATTGGCTTTTTCAGCCACATTAGTGGCAGTTCTTGCTTCCCTGCCTTATCTGCTTTCCCCAATTCAAGTACTCATTGGTTCCTTTTCAGACCGCCATCCGCTGTTCGGTTGGCACCGTTCGCCATATATCGCTCTTGGTCTTGTGTTTTGTGTCCTTGGGGTTATCCTTGCCCCCTTAGCGGCATTCGTGCTGGCGGATAATTTCTTGGTCGGTCTTGTATTTGGACTATTTGCATTTGGGGCCTGGGGGATGGGGTTTAATTTCGCCACGGTCTCATATTTTTCATTAGCCACTGATTTGTCCGGTGAGAAAGAGCGTGGCAGCACCATCTCGATCATGTTTTTCATGATGATCATCGGTATCATCGCGACTTCGCTCCTCGTGAGTCGTTTAGTAGATCCATATTCAGCTCAGGCACTGATCAGGTCCTTCTGGATTGTGGGCACTATAGCCCTGGTTCTTGGATTTTTAGGCTTGATAAAATTAGAAAAGCGTACCTTGGTCGATCTGACAGAAGAGCAGGAACGCCACTCCTGGAGAGTTCTGGCAGGTACAATCCTGGAAAATAAGCAAGCAACGATCTTTTTTGTTTACCTGATAATATTGTTGATCGCACTGCTTGGCCAGGATATCCTCTTAGAACCTTATGGAGGTGAAGCGTTTGGAATGCCGGTGCGGGACACGACTCGCATCACCTCAATTTGGGGAGTCTTCACCCTCCTGGCTTTAGTAGCCGCAGGTGCTTTAGAACGCCGGGTGAGCAAACGGAGGATCGCTTTTTGGGGAGGGGGAATTGCTTTGGTAGGATTCGTGTTAATCGCTTCGAGTGGTATTTTAATTAACACCAGTGTTTTTTATGCTGGTGTGATTTTGTTGGGAACAGGCACAGGATTTTCAACCGTGTCTAATCTATCATTGATGCTGGATATGACCACGGCTGCTAAAGTTGGTTTGTATATCGGTGCCTGGGGGATGGCGAATGCGGCTTCTCGCTTGATTGGTGCTTTATTAAGCGGTGTAGTGCGTGATATCCTGACCCGCGTTTTGATAGATCCTGTGATGGCCTATGTCTCAGTTTTTTCAATTCTTGCTTTTCTATTGCTTGTTTCATTAATCCTTTTGCGCAGGATTAATGTGGCGGCATTTCGCGAGCAGGCGAAGACTACTTCGGTGATTGAGAAAGCTGCCCTGGTAAGTGATGCATAGGACGCACGAAGGTTCATTGGCGAATTAAGTTGATTGGTGGATGTGAGGATTTATGGCAGAAGATTGGCTCAGTTTAAGTGAGGTAGCAGGCAAGCTGGGGGTACATCCTTCCACAGTCCGCAGCTGGTCAGACCAGGGGCACCTCCCCGCGCATCGAACACAAGGGGGGCACCGGCGTTTTCGCCGCAGCGATGTCGATCTTTGGATCCAGACCCACCGGGAAGATGGGTTGGATGAAGGTCATCTAGTGGTGCAGGCAGCCTTGAAAAATATCAGGGTTAAGGTTAGCGAGGGTACTTTGAAGAGCGAAGGTTGGTACGAGAAGCTGGATGATGAGGCGCGGGGGCAATATCGACTCAGCGGGCGTGCGCTACTGCAAGGATTGCTCGATTCTCTGGCGATGAATGGTGAGTATGACAATTCGGAAGCCCGTTCACTGGGTTTCGAATATGCATCGCGGGGTTGGCGCAGGGGACTTACAGCTGCAGAAGCCTCCAGGGCATTCCTGTTCTTCCGCAACACATTGTTCGATGCAATGCTCACAGTTTATGAAGAGTCTGCAATCCAAACCCCCAAAGCATGGAGTGATATTTTTCGCAAGATTTACCGCTTTACTGACCAGATCCAAATAACGCTGCTTGAGACTTATGAGGCATACCAGCGGGGAAATCGTTGAATCTTGGCCTCCTCTCAAAGGACTAGTATTTTCTGCTTGACAGGCAACTTAGATATAAATTCGATTTATGATTGCCTGATGTGGTGCCCTTAGCCAAGACCAAGAGTGGCGGGTATAATAATCAGGTAATTGTAATCAAACGAGAGCATGAGGGAGCATCATATGGCTGAAAGTGAAACAATACAGGTGAACAAGAAGCGCGATGTGCCCTTTATTTCCCGCATCCAGCGCAATCATGGGCTAGAGCATGCTACTTTGCATATCCTCTCGCAGCGTTATCCGAAGCGCAGTCTGGCGGGTCATTCAGATGCAGGCGGCTTTTGGATAATTGGAGATGTGCCATTAGAGGATGTTTATGAATCTGTCGAGGAGGGGCTTTCCAGGTTGCGGAATGGAGAAAACCACCTGGCAGTACACCGTAATTGCGGGACAAATTTTGTGACTTCTGGTGTCGTAGCTGGTCTAGCAGCCGGGATTGCCATGTTGGGAGCAGGTGGAAGGACTCGTGATAAATTAGAACGCCTGCCATTTGCTATGTTTTTAGCCACTTTAGCATTGATATTCTCTCAGCCATTGGGCTTCGTCCTGCAAGAGAGGGTTACCACTTCTGCCGAGCCAGGAAATTTGCAGGTAATCGAGATAGCGGCCACTCGCAAGGGCAGGATGAAGGCTCACCGCATCACCACCAGAAATTAATCATGGATGGACAACAAAAGCCGGTCGTCTACCTGTTTCATGGAGATGATGTTGTTGCGATTAATGAAGCCATTACCGCGCTGAAATCGCGATTAGGCGATCCATCCACAATTGAGTTGAATTTCCTCACTCTGGATGGCCGCTCACTTTCAATTGAGCAGCTTGAGACAGCCGCTAGATCTATGCCATTTCTCGCCTCCCGGCGTTTGACCGTTCTCTACCATCCCCTGGCATTTATGGAAAATGACACAAATCGCAAGAGAGTATTATCCTTGCTGGAAACTCTCCCGGAAGAAAGTGCTGTCGTTTTATCTGAACACCGGCCTCTCCTGGCGGCAAGAGACAAGAGGCAGGGGAAGAAGCACTGGTTGCAAAAATGGGGAGAATCGATGGGTGGGAAAGTATATGCCAGGGAATTCAGCGCTTCAGGCGACTCTCAATTAACCGGATGGATAATTGACCGGGCACGTAAGACAGGTGGAGAATTCGAACCACAGGCTGCCAGCAGCCTGGCAAAAATGGTTGGGGGTGATGTTCGTCTGGCTGACCAGGAGATCAAAAAAATACTGACATATGTAAATTACGAGAGACCGGTCACCGAATCTGATGTCGCAGAGCTGACGGCGCTGCTCCCGGAAGGCGGTATCTTCGACTTAGTCGATGCCCTGGGAAATCGGGATCGCAAGAGAGCTATTAGTGAATATCATCGCCTCTTGGCCGACAATGATGCCCAGAGTATATTTGGTATGATCGTGCGCCAATTCAGATTACTGCTTCAATCACGAGAGATCCTCGATCAGCAGGGTGGAGAGCAGGACATCACCCGTCTCTTGAATGTCCACCCCTATGTTGGTGGAAAACTCGCTGCTCAGTCGCGCCATTTTTCGCAGTCGCAATTGGATGGGATCTTCCATCGCTTGCTTGAAATCGACGCAGGGTTGAAAACGGGGATGATGAGCATCGATTTGAGCATCGACCTTTTGATAGCCGATATTACGTGACTAGGCTTTCATTCTGGATGTGTATCCCGATCCAGAAATGATGGGGGAGTACATCTTTTGTCAGCCGGACTTCAATATCACCAGCTTTAATATTTTGGTCTGTCGAGTCTAATTTTGGCTCGGGTACGGCCATACTCGGATGAATAAAACAGATATTGGGCTGATTTCCATACTTCCCCTGGTAGTAGTTTGCTGCGCGGCAGACTTTTGTGGTTAAGTCAGATTTCGAGTCATTATCAAACCATAGCATTCCAACTTTCATAATAAATCTCCATGAATCGAGCGGTTAAATAGATAGGCTGCAGATCGGGATTAGCCTGCCGCCAACGATGACATTGAAATTGGGTTGGAAGGTTGGTTCAGTTGTATGCTGGGGCCATGTTGATGGCGTATGGCTTGATTCATGCTCGGCCTTCTCGAATATGTAGGTCCCGAACGTGCGCAGCAGTTGATCCTGTTCAGTGTGTGCCTCATCCGACTTGATAGAAATCAGCGGCCAGATGCCGCAGGCAGGACCCTTTGATACCAAGATTTTTAGATTTAAGTACACACTATAATCGCTTAACATGGGGACGAAACTCTGAAAATCATCAATCATTAACACTTTCGTACCGCCGCGTTCCCGCCCAAACCTTCTTTGCTCGACAATGGAAGCCATCTCGACGACCAGCTCCCCTGCTGCGCGATCGTGAGGGTTAATCACGGCCTGACAATGAGGGCTGCTCACCAGTTCGGCGTATTGGTGTGCATTTCTTGTGATAACAGACCAGCTGACCTCTTCAGGATGATTGATCCGGCAAGATGAGATACCCATTGCATTTAGTATCTGGCTTTTCGCCCATGCATTTTCTCCTACAACCAGGATCGAACCAGATTTTGGATTATCGAGACTAAGCATGAAGGGTAGGCCATCGGTGCAAAGGCCAATAACCAGGGAATATGGCGGGAAGGGGCTGGTTTCAGAAAGAATGGACGAAAGATGTGGGGAGGGCTGCCTGGTCTGGGTTAAGAAATCAGCAGAATTTCTAGTTGCAGGAATTTGTCTTTGCTGGGAGCCATTCCATAAAGTTGGTAAATTTATAAAGTTAGTGGCCATATTGAACTCCTTGATATTAAAATACAAGAACACATGTTCTATTTATACCAGAACATGTGTTCTTGTGTCAAGAGGAGATTGTCACTTCGTCCAGATGCTCAGTGTTTCAATATGGTACGTATGAGGAAAGAAATCAAAGGGGATGAACTTATTTGCTGTGTAACCCCCTTCCATTAGCAATTTGCTGTCCCGGGCTAAGGTAGCTGGATCGCATGAGATGTACAATAATGATTCTGGCCTCATGGATAGGATGCTGTCAATCACTGTCCTATTCAATCCTGTTCTTGGTGGATCTGCTAACACGATCTCAGGCTGCAAATTTAAATTCGGCAAAATATCTTCAGCGGGGCCTTGATAAAGGTCAACATTTTCGAATTGATCAAGGTTGTGAACAAAATCTTCGCTTGCACTCTCGGAGGCTTCGATCGCGATCAACTTTTCAGTCCTGGGTGCAAGAAAGGCGCTAAACAACCCGACCCCTGAGTACAACTCTAGAACCATTCTAGATCCATCAGGTATGAGTTCTTCGATTGCTGCCACCATTTGCTCTGCGAGGGGTGTGTTGACCTGGAAAAATGAACCCGCTGAAACCCGGAACTTCCTATCTCTCAACTGCATAACATTGTATTCACTGCCGGCTAGTATTTCCATTTTATCTGGGCTGAGATGGACAACTGACACCGGCAGGGCTTCGATATTGAACTCAGCATTAAATTGGTAATCTGATTCAAGAGTCACCAGAATATCATCCTGGATGCCAAGACGCAATCCAAGAGAGGAGATACCGGTTTCTGAATCGATTTCCAGCAAAGGCCAAAAATTACCAAGCGGCTCTTCTGGCAGATGGCATTCACTGATTTCTAGAACTCCCTGCTTATTCGAACGGATAAAACCAAGTTTGTCACCGCTGCTGATGTGAAATTTAATTTGGTTGCGGTAGTTGAATATATTGGGAGATGGTATCATCGGTTCAATGTGCGGTTCAACTAAGCGACCAATTCTTTCTAATTGATCCTGAAGAATTTTACGCTTGATCAGCAGCTGCTGGTCGTAGGCGATGTGCTGGTAATGACATCCACCGCAGGCAGTAAAATGCTGGCAGCGCGCTTCGATTCGTGAAGGATCTGGTTCGAGCACATTTAATAATTCACCCCGGGCGAATTTTTTCTTGTCCACAGCAATACTGATGCGCACAGTTTCACCCGGCGCGCTGAATGGGACGAAGACTGCCCGACCATCAGGCAAACGCCCAATTGTGTCTCCGCCGTAGGCAGGATTCTCCAGTGTTAGTTCCACAATATTCGACAATGTTGTTCCTTAGACTAAGTAATTATTATTGATTCTTGGCAATGAAGCCGCTTATCGCGTTTAAAAGAGAATTGATATCAGCAACCTGTGTATCGCCCATGTGCGCAATGCGGAATGTCTTCTCCCGCAGCTGATCATACCCATTGGCGATGCGCATTTTGTTCTTATTGAGGAAATTATTTAGATCGCTTATGTCCAGCCCCGGGGAGTTGCAGACCGCAGTCACGGTTTGGGATCGATACCCTTCTTCTGCGAAGAGCTTGAAATCATTGGCGATTGCCCAATCCTGCACGAGAGTTGCCATCTCACTATGCCGCGCAAAGCGATTCTCTAAACCCTCATCCATGATACGGTCGAGCTGCAAATCTAAGGCGTAGATCAAAGAGATGGCAGGCGTCGCAGGAGTGGAATCTTTGATCAGGTGCTCGGCCATACGCACCAGGTCAAAGTACCAGCCTCTATCTGGAACTCCGCGTGCATAATCAAGTGCCCGGACGGATACAGATGCTAAAGCCAATCCAGGGGGGAGCGCCAAGCATTTTTGAGATGAGGTCAGAACCATATCCAGGCCCCATGTATCCATCTCAAAATTAACTCCACCCAGAGAGGAGACCGCATCGATACATATTAATGTAGCGGGGCTGATATCATGCACCACAGCCGCGATCTCCTGCACCGGATTCTGTACGCCGGTTGAGGTTTCGTTATGAACCAATGTGACCAGCTCGTATTCTTTTTGCTCCAAGGCATCTGCTACTACCTGCGGCGCTATTGCCTTTCCCCAATCAACCTCTAACAGATCAGCCAGCTTGCCGTTGCTTTTAGCCACTTCAAACCAGCGTTCACTAAAAGCGCCATTCACCAGGCAGAGCACATTTTTCTTTGCCAAATTGCGAATGGCAGCTTCTTGTAATCCTGTGCCCGAGCTGGTGACGATGAAAACCTGGGCATTGGTTCCAAACAAGGGTTGGGCTTTTTCCCGGACCCGCTGATACAGGCTTTCAAATTCCCAGCTGCGGTGCGGCAGCATGGCTTGGGCTTGAGCAGCCAGGACTTCAGCGTGGACATCCACCGGGCCTGGGACGAACATGGGGGACAATTCAACCTCCAGGTTTCAAGAAAACTACCATTACTTTAATGTTAGTTTATTTTACCAGTCTTGACTGGAAGGTATAATTACGCTATGCGGCGCGTGTATTTGATAGTAGCAGTAATTTTGATCTCTTGCCAGGCGGCGAGTTCATTCAAACCGCGTCCTACGGAGATCACGACCCCAACCCAGACTGCTGTCCCAACCATAATCCCACCAACTGCAGCCTCTCTACCCACGGTCACCCCAACAGCATTACCTGAAACGGAATTCAACGTTATCCTGCACCCAGATGGCTCATTGTTTGTTGGAGATCAAATCAGCATAGAAGTTATATCACTGGCAGACATTGACCTGAAGGAAATGAAAGTTCAAGTTCAAGTTGACGGGATAAAGAATGATCAGAGCTTGGCAGGATTTAGCGAACAAGGCATTGGGGGTCGTTTGCAAGCCACGTTCAATTGGATTTGGGATACCGGTGACCTCCAACCAGGGGAATACCAGATTAACTTTTCAATCCAGCCAGAAGGTACTTCTTGGATGGAAACGGTGCGTCTGCTACCTGCGGATGATGTGCCAAACCCTGAGCCAGCGGCACACTGGGTAACGGAGACGCTTGAATGCTGCGAAATTTATTTCATATCCGGAACGGATTTTGCCCATGATCTCCCATCTTTGATGGATATCATCCAGGTGCAGGCAGAACAAGCCGTTCTCAGCATGGGTGTAGGATTTGATCAGCGGATACCTGTCACCATCTTACCCCGTGTTCTGGGACATGGAGGCTTCGCTGCCGATGAGATCTATGTTTCCTATATCGAAAGCAATTATGCGGGCAATGATCTCGCTCAGGTGCTGCACCACGAGATGATCCATATCTTGGATCGCCGCCTGGGTGGTGATTTGCGCCCCTCCTTGTTAGTCGAAGGTCTTGCAGTGTATCTCTCCCAAGGGCATTTTAAAAAGGAACCCATTATACCCAGAGCTTCCGCCCTGGTTGATCTGGGCTGGTACCTGCCGCTGACTGAATTGGCTGACTCCTTCTACACCTCACAGCATGAAATCGGTTATCTTGAAGGGGCGGGATTGGTTGAGTTTATGATTAACCGCTACGGTTGGCTTGCATTTAGCGATTTTTACCGCGATATTCACCCTCACCCCAGTGAAAGAGAATCCAAAGCACTGGATGCGGCAGTGCAGGCTCATTTTGATATTTCCTTCCAGCAGCTGGAAAGTTTATTCACGGCCGAGCTGAAGCGGCAGCATATCATCCCAGACATGCGCGCCGATCTAATCCTATCGGTTAACTATTATGAAGCGGTCAGGCGCTACCAGCTTATCCTCGATCCTTCAGCTTATTTCTTGACAGCCTGGCTGCCTGAGGGGGAGCAGATGCGTCAAAATGGAATTGTAGCTGATTACCTTCGCAGACCTTCAACTTCACAGAACCTGAATATCGAAGAATTGTTAATCGAGATTGATCTGCAAATACGGGCGGGAAATTACTTTCAGGCTGGTAAAGCGCTCTATCTGGTCAATCAAAAACTTGACCTTATCCAGAACGATATCTTAACTGGAACTTACCAGCACAAACAGGATCAGCACTCATTCATCAGTGCTGAGTGATCGCGATCGAATTCTCCCCACCAATTTACCAAGCAAAAGGCCTATCTGTCGGGCGGGTGCATAGATAAAGCAAACTGTTTTCTGGGCGTGAGAATTTACCCCCAAAATTACGATTGTCCATCGTATCCAAGACCGGAATCAGGTTGTTGTTGCAGAATATGTTTTATGTAACTTGTTAATTCAGATATTTGATATCGTGAACAACTTGGTTGTAGATCTTCCACTTCCCATTTTCTTTTCGGAGGATCATGTCACCGGTAATCCGGTTATCACGAAAACTTGGCCCGCGGATTTTTTGTGTGGTAAGGGTGAAGGCAACAACCACTTCATTCTCATTTTGTTTGAGGATCTTGACACCTGAAACCCTGTAAGATAAATCGAATAATCCAAAGGCTTGTTCAGTCATTTCTTTTGTGCTTTGATACGAGGGGCTTTTTGAATGAATCGTTGCCATGTAGTGCGGAACACTCTCCGCGTTTGAAGCACGAATATTGTCGAAGATCACTTCAACCGGGTTCTCAGTGGGAGAAGCAGCCTCTTCGGGAGGCTGTTCACCCTGCCCCGTTACATTCTTTGGGAGGAATACAAATAAGCCACACACACAAACAGCCATCACAACCAGGACCCCAATCAGGGAAAACTCCAACCAACGCCCCGACTTTTTTGGTTTTTGAGGCCGATTTTTAGCGATGCGCATTTCTTGTTTTTGCTTTGGTGGCGCGATTGCTGCAGAAGGATTTGTCCTGGAGGTCGAGGGAATTTGTGGCGCTATCTCCCACGGGTCACCATTCTCAACCCCTGGTTGTGCTACGCTTTGTAAACGATCCTCAAGCGATTGGGGGGCAGACTCAGCCTGCTTTTTTCCTATTTCTGGATCAGGGGTTGTCAGCCCCAGGCTGTGCAGCCTTTGCCGCGCAGCCTTGTTCTCTGGATCAATTTTGAGCACCCATTGCAAGCATTTTATGGTCAGTTCTGGTTTCTCTACTATATCCGCCAGGGTTAACCAAGCATCTACATTATTAGGATCTTGGTTGATAATCTTTTTTAAGATCTTCTGCGCAGTGGCGATATCATTCTCGCCTGCCGCCTTTTTTGCTTGATAGATTGCACCTTGAATATCCATATCTGCCCTCTAGACCAGTTCGAATTCAACACAAGGACGATTGCAATTTTCAAGGACATTCTATCAACAGATCTGCACTTGAGTACGTTTCCTATCATAAGTGTTAATGACCAGCTCAAGTTTCAATGCTGAATATGAACGCGCAGACAAGAAAAATCCCCCCACTTGGGTAGGTGTCAGTTAAACAGTCAACCCGAATATTGATGCTCCATTCGGGTTGAGGTGGTTATATTAATTTTCCGATAAATCTTCAATTACCCCTTCCGGTTTAAAGTCTAAGGACAGGCGGCGCCGATCAACACCATCGCTTCGCGGAAAGGCGGCGCGCAGTAGAGATTGAGATAGTCAAAAACATAAGCTGAGCCAACCAACACACATATTAGCACTACAGCGCAACCACACCCTGCCCACAACACGGTTCGCCTGGGACGGCTCTCTTCTTCCGGGATCAGCGGCTCTACTGGGCTGGGTGGGACCTGTCCGGAGTAAGTAGGAGGTGGGGCAGAAGGATACTGTGCTTCTTGCGGTGCTCCCGTTTCATATTGAGAGAATTCTGGCGCACTTCCAGGATCTGATAGGTTAATCTGAGTTGCATTGGGGTCAAAAGCCACTTCTTCGTACGAAAGGCTGATATTCTCTCCTAAGAGAACAGTGTCTCCAGGTTTCAGAATGCGCTGTCCTGTAATACGCTGCCCATTGACGAAGGTACCATTTGTTGAACCCAAATCCTCCAACATGTAATCACCGAATTGGGACACCAGGCGCGCGTGTTGCCTGGAGACTTCTACATCATTGATGAAAACATCGCTGCCTGCCTCGCGCCCGATGGCGATCTCTGTTTTATCCAGTTTGTATATTTTTCCGGGCGCTGGCCCGGTTTTCATGACCAGCTGGTTTGTCATGTCTTCCTCCTGGTCCATCTGTCTAATTGGTGAATATGGGATGGAACAAGTTTAATGGTATTTATTTGCTGTGTCAAATTTGCTGCGGACTTCTCAAAGTGGTTCGATCATCATTTTGAAGTTAAATTGCTCACCGAAAGCATAAATTAACCTCTCAATCACGGTTTTCATGTCCGGTGTTGGGGAAAGCAATTCTGCAAGGCTGGTCTCACCATATCCATCCAAACCACAAGCAATGATGCCTTCCCAATAGGACATGTCCGGATTGACATTCAGGGCGAAGCCGTGCCTTGATACCCCACGTGCGTCTACCTTAACGCCAATAGAAGCGATCTTGATTGGACGTTGGTCGGGGTGGGCATCATCTACAACATGATCAGATTTTGTGCCTGGCCTGATCCATACTCCAGTCATACCTGGTTGCTGCTCCCCCCTCAAACCAAATTCCATTAAAGTTGCGATGATCACCATCTCCAGTTTGCGCAGGTAACCAATATAGTCTGCCTGCGGAAGGTGTTTTGGTTCCTGGTGGGCACCCGGGGTTCCTAAAGGTAATAATGGGTAACCCACAAGTTGTCCAGGTCCATGGTAGGTGACATCTCCCCCTCGGTCCACCCAGTGCACTCCAATCCCTTTATCAGCGAGCTTTGCCTCATCCCATAATAGGTTTTCGACTTTCCCGCAGCGACCGAAGGTATAGGTGTGTGGGTGTTCCAGCAGCAGCAATGTAGGAGGACGTATTCCTGTGTGCACCTCGCCTGCGAGCTGGTTTTGAAGATCCCATGCTTCTTGATAGGGCACTACACCAAGTATTTGTACTTGACAGACTATTGGCATGCGACATAGTATAACGGAGTTTCTCGCAGCAAGTATTGTTTTGTCTTTAAGGCTGAATCATATATCCGTTTAACAATCCATTAACTAATTTCAAACATGAGTAGTATATACTGAAATCTAGACACCAGGGAGTAGTTTTTTATTGGAGAAAGAGGTAAATAAATGAAACTAGATCGCTATACACAGAAATCGCAAGAAGCTGTCTTGAATGCACAGCGTTTCGCACAAGAGTTCAATCACCAGTCTATCGAGGCAGGGCATTTGCTCTTAGCTTTACT
>DATKXE010000358.1:0-6626 GCA_035529195.1 Anaerolineales bacterium | reverse complement strand
TTCTAAAATCCACGATTACTAGATTATGATTGTTCGTGAGGCGAGTGAGAACTTCCTGGTCAGTGGTAATATTAACTGTAATCCCAACAGCAATAATGTGCGCGGTTACGCCTGATAGGAAAATTACTTGATGCACGATAGGGATAGATTGGATCATCGATTTCTTGAATAAATGTTAGATATTCATGTGCAACTCTATTCAATCTTGAGAGAGAAGCTGCCTCCCGAAGCTGAGGGGCGCGCAGTCTTACAGATGAAGCAAGGCGTCACACTAGCCGACGTGCTGGTTGAGCTTGACATATCCCGCCGGGTAGTGATCAGCGTGAATGGTGTCCATGAATCAGACCGGTCACAAAGATTGCAGGATGGGGATGAAGTCAAGATATTTTCATCGATAAGTGGTGGTTGTTTTATTTGACCGCAAAATGGATCAGACCTATCTTTAGGAGAGAGAAAAATGTCTCACGGCTATACTGGAAAAATCTTGCATGTGGATCTCAGCAGCGGTTTGCTCAGTGTCGAAGAACCTGAGGAGGCTTTTTATCGCAAATACATGGGAGGTAGTGCGCTGGCCATGTACTACCTGCTTAATGAATTACCAGCTGGGGTAGATCCACTGGGACCAGAAAACATCTTGGTATTGGCTCTCAGCGTCCTGACCGGGACAGCTATTTCGGGTCAGAGCCGAATGACTGCCGCTGCAAAGTCTCCCCTGACAGGGGGGATCGGCGACTCTCAGGGAGGGGGTTTTTTTCCTGCGGAATTAAAATTTGCAGGTTTCGATGCAATTGTGATCAAGGGTAAAGCCGAAAAACCAGTCTACCTGTGGATTCATGATGGCCAATACGAACTGAGGGACGCATCTCATTTATGGGGCCAGATAACAGGTGAAGCCGAAGCTGCTATCAAGCAAGAGTTGGACGACGATAAGATAGAAGTGCTGCAGATTGGTCCCGCTGGAGAAAAATTGGTACGTTTTGCCGGCATCTTCAGCATGTCCAATCGGGCAAATGGGCGCACCGGGATGGGTGCTGTGATGGGTTCAAAGAACCTGAAAGCAGTTGCGGTGCGTGGTAAAAAGCGCCCGAGTGCGGCTGACAAAGCTGGACTTAATGAACTGGCAAGGTGGGGCGCTGTCAACCTTGCTGATTCCGATATCGCCGGGTTAGCGAAGTACGGAACCGCTGAGACAACCGGTTCAAACCAAACTTCCGGAACTTTACCGACTTATAACTATAACAGCGGGGTTTTCGATGGGTGGGAGGCAATCGATGGCACGACCATGTACGACACAATATTGAGAGGTGCACCAGAAGGAAAACAGGATCGGGAAGGTCGGGATACTTGCTATGCCTGCACTGTGCGCTGTAAGCGGGTGGTAGAGATTACTGAAGGTAAGTATCAAGTCGATCCGCTTTATGGTGGCCCGGAGTATGAAACTACCTCCACATTTGGCAATTACTGCGCCATCGATGATTTGGCTGCGATAGCTAAAGCCAGTGAATTATGCAATAAATATGGTATGGATTCCATATCTTGCGGGGCGACCATCGCCTGGGCATTCGAGGCATTCAATGAAGGTAAATTGACTTTAGCTGATACGGATGGTCTTGATCTGTCCTGGGGTAATGCTGATGCGATGGTTCAATTAACGGAGCGTATCGGCCAGCGCGAAGGATTCGGGGATTTGTTGGCTGAAGGATCTGAGCGTGCAGCAAGGCAGATAGGTCGTGGAACCGAGGCTTATCTGATCACTTTCAAAGGTCAGGAGGCACCGGCACACATGCCGTGTGTCAAACGCTCCCTGGCGGTGATATACACCACAAACCCATTCGGCGCAGATCACCAATCTCACGAGCATGATCCAGCCATCGAAGGTGACTTTGAGTTTTATTCCGATCGCATGGCTGTTTTGGGATTCAGTGAAGGGCAGGAAACTCGATCGTTGAGTGATGAGAAAATCCGTTTTGCGATGGTATCCCAACATATGTATAGTGCTATGGATAGCCTGAACCTGTGCCAGTTTGTTTACGGTCCAGCGTGGCAGCTTTATGGTCCAGAAGATATGCTCAAGTTGGTACAAGTCGTTACAGGTTGGGAAGGTGTCAGTTTTGAGGAACTGCAGAAGGTTGGAGAACGGCGGCTCAACATGATGCGGGCGTTCAATGCGCGTGAAGGCATTGACCGCAAAGCAGATGTGGTCCCCGAAAAACTTTTCAAACCTCTAAAAGGTGGGGTGAGTGATGGTTGGCAGCTTGACCGGGCTGAAGTAGAGTCTGCGTTGGATAAGTACTTTGAGTTTTGCGGTTGGGAAATCGAGACAGGGGTTCCCACCCGTGAAAAGCTTGAGGATTTAGATCTGGAATGGGTCGTTATGAGCCAGGGCTAGTGAAATTGGTTAGCTAAGGACCCAAGAGATTATTCACCCATAGCGTTATTCAACTTTTATCAAGCTCGTTCACCAAGAACGAGCTTGATTTACATGGATATTAAGCCAATAAACCTTCTTTAAGTCTGTATCTATGCATATGCCAGATCGCTGAAATAGATCATGATACCTGAGAGGAGGATCAGCGCGGCGCCGAAAACCTGTACCCAGATCAGGGATTCATCAAGGAAGACTATCGCTAATAGCGTAACGATGACTGGTGTGAGCATTGACATCAATGTCATGTATGAAGCGGTGGCTACCTTTAGTGTGCGGTACAGGAATATCCAGGCCATTGCTAAGCAAAATCCATTCAATATTGCGTAGATTAAATCAGAGGTGGAAAAAGAACAGCAGCTTAAAAGTTGATTGGTTCCCACCACAGAGCCTGAGTAGAAAAAAGAAAACCCAACCAGAACTAGAAGTACTGGGAAACTAGCCAACGGTTTTTGCATCGTGACAACATCTGGCTGAATGGGTTGGTCCTTCAAGAATTTACGCACCAGCACATTTCCAAAAGACCAGCAAACACATGCACTGAGGAGGAAAAAATCACCGGGTCTCGGAATTAAGACCTGGCCCTTCGTTGTTAACAGGTAGGCGCCCAGCAGCATCAAGAAAACCGTCGCTACCTTCAGGGCTGACAATTTCTCTTTGAGGATGATCCAGGCGAACATTAGGGTGGTCACTGTGGCAAGTTTAACCAGAAATCCAGCGTTTATTGCATCGGTTAGTGCGATACCGATCAAGGCTAAGCAGGTGCCGAATCCGGCCTGGATCCCATTGGCAAAATAAAGCTTCCAAAATAACCGTCGTTGGTTATTAAAGAGCAGCGAGAATTGGGATCTGACCTTTGGGAGGATAACGATCACCAGGACAACGAATGCTATTATGGTGGACAGCAATTGGAAGGATAAGACAATGGCGCCGGCGTTAAAACCTAACTTGGAGAAGAATATCTGCAGCGCCCAGAAGGTTGAAAACATCAGAACATTGAAGGCTGGAGAGGAGGATGATTTTATAGCGTTAATTCCTGGGTGAGAGAAGGCAAATATTCTTGGTTTTTGGGTTTCCCTAACAACCACCTGGAAATGCGTTGTTCTAATAATTTTACCAATTTTCCTTAAAGGGAGTAGAAACTGGATCACTATCTGACAGAATTTTTCCCCCAATTCACATTTGGATAACCTTTTGATCAAATTTTCTTAATATGGTAGATATTTGCTAAACACGATCGTGCAACAGCCTTTCTGTAATTGCGTTCAGGTGACCCATTGTTCGTGAAGTTTACAACCATTCAATGGATAATAAATCCTACCTGTCTCCCGGGTTTCGCTAATCTCCATTTACAGAGCACTCACCAGCCTCAAGCAAGGCGCTTTGTTGGGGAAAATGCCTGCAACTCTGGTTCGCTGTCGGGATCTGGTCGCCGCGCTGTGTGAAGGCGCGCGCAGCGGCGATCGATTCAACGAAAGACATCAAGCCGATCCCCAACGCTCCCACCCACAGCTCTGATAACAATGAAACATCGGACAGGGTCAGTGCAGGCAGCCCGGCTGGGATGGGTCCCACCAATTTGATTCCCAGTGCCTGGGTATTCAAGACTATGGAAGCCAAAATGCCAAAGGCAACCGCCACCAGGGCGGCAGGTACCCGCTAGCTCCAGCTCGGCAGCAGGATCAGGATCGCCAGCGTGATGGCGGAGATCAGTACTGTCGGCCAATTGATCTGGTCTAGATTATCAAGAATCGAAACAGTTGTTTGCAAAATGAGACCTTTAGCGAGGGAAAGGCCGAGAACCTTGCCCAATTGACCGACGAAGATCACCACCCCGATCCCAGCTTTGAAACCAGTCAATACCGGATCGGAGATGAAGTTGGCGATAAAGCCCAGGCGTAGCACACCAGCTAAAAGGAGGAAAACTCCCACCAGGAAGGCCAGCGTAGCGGTAGGGATGATGTAGTCATACGGATCGCTGCTCTGCCCCACCCCAGCCAGGGTGGTCGCAGTGAGCATAGCGATGGTTGAAGTGGTGCTCACGCTGAGCGGACGGGAGGTGCCCAGCACGGCGTAGATCACCATCGGCATCAGGGCTGTATAGAGCCCAACTTCCACGGGCAAACCGGCGATGGTGGCGTAGGCCATCGCCTGCGGGATGACCACGGCTGAGGCGGTCAGCCCGGCGACGAGGTCGAACCGAAAATCGCCTCGGGGGTATGCGGGCAGCCAGCCCAGGATGGGGATGTACTTCGCTATTCCATGCTCGATCTGTGCCGTTTGCATTTCTTAATCGGCTCTCCAATCGCAGGGTAAATCTCTAATTTCTTTTCGTTTGGGTATTGGTTTCATACCTCTACCCATGTAAATGCTATAATAACCATTGCTGAAGTTTCGCAGTTAAAGGATTGTGTATCATGAGCAACCGCTACTCTGATTGGTTCCGCCAGGCTGAAGCCGACCTTCGTCATGCTCGTAATGCCTTAGAAGACGGCGATTTCGAATGGTCCTGTTTCGCTGCTCACCAAGCTGCAGAGAAAGCGTTAAAAGCTGTCTTTCTCAAGCAAGGTATGGATGCCTGGGGGCACACGCTGACTGTACTGATCGGCAACCTTCCTATATCCATTGAATCACCTTCCGAAGCCCTGGTGGATTACGCCCGCATTTTAGATAAGTTCTACATCCCAACGCGCTATCCCAACGGCTTCGATTCTGGAGCGCCAACGGATTTTTACACCACGAACGAAGCGCAAAGCGCGGTTCATCAGGCGGAGGCTATCCTTGAATTCTGTCGTCATCAAATCAATTGACCGGAAGCAGATCCGGAATGCGGTTGAAACTTACATCCTCGAATTGCGATCCCGGCACCCAGAAATCGTGCGCGTAATCTGGTTCGGCTCCTGGGTAAGCGGATTGCCATCACCAGGGAGCGATGTCGATCTCTGTCTGATTGTCTCTGCTTCCGATAAGATTCCAAGGGATCGCGTCTCTGATTATCTGCCGCTCGGGTTTCCCGTGGGCGTCGATCTGGTGGTGTATACACAAGATGAATTTGAACGTTTGCGAAAATCCTCGCCAGGGTGGTATGCAGCGATCACCTCCGGGATAGAGTTATAAGCAATTTAAGGTTCGAATCCAGGATATTTGCCTGATAGATCTTTAGCATCTGTCAGGTTTTTCAATCCTAAAACCTTCAGAATCCGACTCAGGGTGGTATTGGGTCCAGATAGAGTGTAATATTGCCATTGGTCTCTTTTTTCATATCTCCAGGATGGTTTACTGGTGAAGCTGGTTCTATCTCAAAGATTTAATTAATCCACATATACGGGTATGTTTCCATGGAGGACTACCAGTCCTTCGAAGGACCGGCAGTCCTGTCTATGAACCCTACTACCGCCCCATCGCGCGATGGTAACGGTGTTCTGGATCCTCCAGATGACTGTGATCGTCCTCGCCATAGTCAACTCGCAGCCAATTGAAGGCGCCGCCTGTGAACTTGTTGCTTGTGTAGTCCGGTGAGACAGGCATACCAGAATCCATTCCCACATCCGTCGAATCGATAGAGAAGAGGAAAGGTACCGTCTTTTCGATACGGCCTTCGCCAACCGGTTTGCCATCAATGTACAACGCCCCTGTACCGCCCTTTCCTACCCCGCCGCCGTCATACGCAAAGTGGAACATCACCTTTCGCTTCCCAGACGGCACTACATTTTGATGGATTATTTTACTTTACGTGAAGGGGGCATAAGATGGAAGAAACAATCACCATGAGGTTTTTTTGAGGAGGGATTCTGTTGATATTTGCGTTGTTGAGCTGCATAGAAATTTGTTGGATAATTCACTTAAAACGTGGATTGAGTGTGTTGATAATTAATCAAATTTGAAATTCAGTTAGATTTCCCCAATAAGCACCAGCTCTACCAAAATAAATCCAATTCGTTCCATGGCCTTATTATGAACAATAATTGCCTCATCAATTCAGATGTGTGAATCGGTGACACGATCAAAGATCACAGAAAATCGATCTGAGATACAGGTTTCTTTCCGAATTTTGACGCATGCCCGGATGACCGGTTTGGTCCGCTGACCGTTTCACCCCTCTTTGCCACGAGAACCAATATCCAATCGACATTTCCTCTTGTTGCAATTGTTTGCTGCCGGGATGAGGACGGTGACAGGGCTAATTCGATTCAGTCCAACG
>DATKXE010000357.1:0-2112 GCA_035529195.1 Anaerolineales bacterium | reverse complement strand
GCAAAATTCCCACCAGGACGATCAGGCCGAGCACGATCAGGAAAATAGCCAGGTTCGTTAATCTGCGTTCCATCTTCGGGCTGGGCTGGATCACGCCGATGCGGGGGATAGTGATTGTGCGTTTCCCAATGTACCAGATGCCCATACCCAAGAGACCCAATAAACTGACCAAGCCTGTTGGTTCCTGAGTCAGCAACAGCCCCCAGGCAGTGATCACAATTCCGATGGCGATATCGATCAATCCATCCTCGCTGTATGACAGGTATACCTGTCGTTCAAATTCCTTCATATCAAGTTCGTAAGACATTCTGACCCCCATATATTCCTGACAATATATTTGTATTGACAATAACTTTGTATTGCAAACATAATTGCCATGATTATACATATTTTGTGATTACCTGTAAAGCTCTTTTGATGAATTGGGTGATCTTTACAACTCAATTACTGGTCTGCGAACTCAAGAGTCCCACCCATAGGATGAATTCTTACTGAGGACTTGCGGAATAAGGTTACAGCGGATCGGATAATTCGCTTTCTTTTTGATCCAAGGCAACCAGTAAATCTCGCAAAGCCAGCGAGATCTCGACCAGTTTGGTTGGCTCAACAAGCGAGGGAGCATCCTTTGCAGTATGGGTGATATAGGTTGATAAGTGCATGAACTTCTCTGAAGTGATCGCCAGGGTTGGTCTCTCGTTCATGATGAAGAGGGAATGATCTGATTGGTACCATTGTTCCCCTTCCATAAACCCTTTTTGCTCCGGGAACGATTTACGGATTTTGCTGGACATATCGTTTGGACAACCGTAAAGTGAGAAAGCAGATTTCCCATCCATGTAACCCGTGGCATCTATGTTGATACCTAAGAACACATCTTCCATCTGGTTGGGGTTGTGCTGCAAATAGAGCATTTCACCAGATGCAGCATAGTAATCTTCGCCGTTTAGGGCGACGATTTCGATTGTTTTAGTGAAGGAGATTTCCTGGAGCAGCTCTGCCAGGAGAAGCAAGACAATAACACCAGTGGCATTATCCAGAGCACCCGGAGTATCGATTTTGGCATCGATGTGGGCAAATACGACGATCCTTGAAGCTGGATCATGACCTTTGCGGGCGACCACGTTGCAGCCTGTTGCGGGAACACGGGCAGCCTCAAAGTTTAAGGATACCTGTTTTCCCTCTTGCCGGGCGATGATGTGTCCTTCTTCCTCGGTCGTGTAGACTGAAGGGATGTCAAAATCGCCATCTTCGAAGAGGGGGAAAGGATAAATTCCACCTGCCAGCTCCGGGTCGCGCGATGTAGCCGAAATGATCGCTTGAGGGGCTTTATCCTCGACCAGGGCTATGATCTGCCGGTGGTGTTCTGGATTATAGAAGGTGAAATTTTTAGGCATCAGCTGTTCTTTTGCGATTGCACCGCGCAGCAGGAGGATGCTCTTCGAAACATCCTTGTTTTCCAGTTCTCCTATTGTGGATGCCACAGCGAGCGGCGCCTCTAACTCGCATCCCAGGGTATAGGGACTGACAAATGCCGGATACGGTTTACCATCTATCTTGAGCTGCACATCACCATGACTCCAATCGATACAATCGAACTCTGGAGATTCGGTTCGAAAACCAAAGGCGGAACTCCTTTCAGCAAAGAAATCGGTTGCCAGGCGGTTTCCTTTAGAGCCAACACAGCGATTAATGATTTCAACGCACAGCTTTTGCAGATAACTTTCAGCAGTATTTTCCAGAGGTGATTGGGTCATCAATACTCCTTAATTCAATCCTGATGATGCAGAGGGAAAATTAGTTTATCGTGATATCCAGAAAATCAACTTCCGAGAGGAGGCAGCCATCCGAAATTATTCCCCAAGAACAGAAATAATAAGATGATGATGTTGACCAACACACCAAAGCGTGAGTCTGGCCAACCCAAAATACACATCAGCAGTGAAAAGATGCTGATCGATAGGGTTAGCGGTAGCCACCAGGGCTGCAAGGTGAGCACGCCTGCGCCTGCCACTGCGAAGGCCAATCCAGTGAGCAGCCACAGGATGCCTACGACACGGATACCCCGATCGCCGATATCCAGGGCACCAGCAAGCAGGGTGGTTTTATAGGGCA
>DATKXE010000356.1:0-2628 GCA_035529195.1 Anaerolineales bacterium | reverse complement strand
AAGGCGCGGTACGCATTCTCTGGATCAGTATTAATGAATTGATTGAAGGATAAGGTATCTGAGCTCATTTTTTCTCCTTTGGTTTCTCTTTATCCATGGACCATCATTTGATCAACTAATATTAATTGAAAATGGTTCATTCTTGGCAAGGAAAGCAATTCATTCAGTTATCAGCTATTCTGGCGTGATAATCTTGAGTAAATTTCCCTTCTTGATCTGGTAAATTGGCAGTTTGTAAATATATATCTCTCCTGTAGTCCCTTTAATGGAGCAGATAATCTGGTGAGGGGCTCAAAACGCCAGCAGCTGGTCAATTTTTCCCTTGATTTTTTCCACATTGGGCAGAATGGATGCCATCATGCCAACATCGTGTGGGATCGGAATATCCGGTGTTGCCAAGCGCTGGACTGGCGCATCCAGATCGGTGATTGCTTCAACAGCGATCATGGCGCTGATCTCGGCTCCAAATCCCG
This sequence comes from Anaerolineales bacterium, assembly GCA_035529195.1. Lineage (GTDB taxonomy): Bacteria > Chloroflexota > Anaerolineae > Anaerolineales > UBA4823 > PFL25. The sequence goes on along the minus strand of DATKXE010000356.1, from coordinate 2,155 downwards.
CTGTCTGTGTGTCTTCATGTACAATCAGGGTTTTTCCGGTATTCTGCACACTTTCCAGAATTGTGTCTTTGTCCCATGGGATGAGGGTGCGTAAATCCAGCACCATTATGCGACCGGGATAGTCGCGGCTTGCCTCCAGGCAGCGGTGGACTGTTTCACCCCAGGAAATGATGGTTAATTCATCGCCTGTGACCAATCTATTGGCAGCACCAAAAGGGAGGCAGAAATCGTCACCCGGGTAAGGTTGGCGAGCTGGAGAGGTGTCTAATAAGGCGCGGTGCTCGAAGAAAAAGGTCGGATCATCGCCGCGTAATGCCGTGCGCAGTAAACCAACGGCATCATCGGCATTACTCAGGAACGCGATCCGCCACCCTAGCGTGTGAGCGTAAATCGCCTCACCAGTGACACTGTGCCAGGGATCGCCGGTTGTCTTTCCGTACCCGACCGGAATGCGTATAACGACCGCCGCGGCAAAATTATTTGCTGTTCTCCAGCGAATTGTACCGAAATCAGCTATTTGTTCATAAGCTGGATCGGCATATTTCCTGAACTGAATTTCTGGGACGGGTAATAAGCCAGCATAGGCAAGCCCCATAGAGCGTCCGATGATGCCCTCTTCTGATAAGGAGGTATCGAATACCCGTTCGGCACCATGGACACCGCCCTTAACACCCACATCTTCCCCAAACACCAATAAACGCGGATTGAGCGCCATCTCTGATTCCAATGTCTGGCGGACCAAATCGATCAGGTTGATGCGCGGCTCGCTTGGTTGAGAGGTTTCACTTCCCAAAGTTGGCAGGGAATTAACTGGTCGCAGACCCCCTTGCTGGGGTTGTCCGCCATTGAAGAAAATGTGATCTGACGCGGTTCCAGGATCAGGAGGGGAGAACTGGATTGCTTGTCCATGGGATGCTGATACTTGTGCGCGCGCAGCCTGGCGAAGTTGCTCCCAGGCTTCAGGGGTGAGATCGCCGCGACTCAACAGGTAGGATCGTAGCTGGTCGATTGGATCCTGACGTTTTTCAGCTTTTAACTCCGCAGGGTCTCTATAAGCCTGGTCGTCGATGAAAGTATGTCCTGCAGGCGGGGTACTTTCATACGCAGCAGTCAAGCAGCTTCACCAGCACGAATATGTTCGATATCTGCGCTAATTGCCAGCCAGGCAGTTGCCGGGTTGGTTCCATCACTATCGATCACACGCAGATTTTGGAAAGAGGCAAGATTCGCGGCGATATTGCCACCGGGGGTTTGCCGGTCAGCTGGAACAGATAGGCTGTAGCGGTTATCTTCAATGATAAACAGCATTGGCAGATGCTGCGTGGTGGCGATATTTAATGCAACCTAAAAACCATTGGATGCCGTGCTGCCATCGCCTCCATGGGCAACAGCCAGCGCGCCTTTCCATTCATGTTCCCTGAGGACATGCTGGTAATACAAGATCCCTTGTGCCCATCCGGCAGCGGGAGTAAATTGGGCACCGACATTCCCTGAAGCCGGAAGCACTGTCAACCCGTTTCGACGGGGGAGATTGTAAACCACACCGGTGTCACTTCCCTGGCTGGGTGAATTGGTGAGTGCCATACCTGCTGCAAGCGCAGTCGCAGGATCCATCCCACAAGCAAGTAAGAGCGGACGGGAACGGTAGTAAACCGTCACGGTATCATGGCTGTGATCGAGGGTTTGCGCAAGCAGAACCTGGGAGAGCTCATGCCCCTTGGCGGAGAACTGGTATTTCACCTTGCCTTGAGGTGCCAGCAGCTCTTCTTCAAGTAAATCTAATTCCCGAGAAAGCAGCACAAAGCGAGCTGCTTGCCCCCAATCGATTGAGAGTTCGTTCATTTATGGACCTGATTGATTTAGGATAATCAGGTCCATTATACTGAATAATGTCAGAATTATAGGAGGGTCTTGTTGAGCTTTTTTCTCAGATCAGCGACTGAATAGTCCCTGTATGATCAGTATCCCGGCGAAGATAACCAGAATTACGATGCTGAGCAGCAACAATGCTCTGACAACCTTTGGACCCAAGCGACGAGCCTGGGAAATGAGCACCGCGATTCCCAGCAAACTTAGGATCATGATGCCGTAAAATCCGATCAGGAAGGCAGCACCATATGTGATTGATTGCTGCCCGGCTGCAAGCAGAATGGGA
>DATKXE010000355.1:0-6529 GCA_035529195.1 Anaerolineales bacterium | reverse complement strand
GGACCAGAATCCGAGTCAGTTCAATCGGTTTTGGCAGTCCCATTGAGATTGGGAGGCAAGATATTTGGCGTTCTGTCGTGCCACAGTCACCGTTCGCAGGAATATTCACAGGATGACCTGGATACATTAAATACGCTGGCTAATCAAGCAGCTATCGCCATCGAAAATGCCAGGTTGTTCGAGGAAACTCAACAGCGCTTAGCTGAATTAACCTTTTTGAGTCAAATCATCGCCATCACAGCAACAGAAAATGATTTAACGGTCGCGTTGAGTCTGATCTGTGAAGAGCTGGCACATTTTCTCCAGGTGCCGGAGGTAAGCTTTGCACTGCTAAATTCTCAGCTCACTTTAGCCCAGGTTATCGCAGATTATCATGATTCAGATCGCCCAGAAATTTTAGGTAAACAGATTCCGATCATTGGCAATCCAGTGATGACCTCCATTTTGGAGAGTGGTTCCCCACTGGTAATTGAAGATACGAGGGACAATCTACTCCTTTCAGGTGCGGATCAGGTTCACGAAGCTGCCTCTTTATTGTTAGCTCCGATCATATTTGGAGGGGAAGTGGTGGGCACATTAGAGGTTGTTTCCTTGTCCAAGAGGCAATTCTCTGCAGCGGAGATCTCACTGGCTCAGAAGGTGACCAGCCAGGTTGGGCAGGTGCTGGAGCGCTTAGGACTATTTGCAGCCACTCGAGATCAGGCAGAGCGCATGGCTCATTTAGCGACGATCAGCGAAGGACTCAACCGACCTTTATCCCTGGATGAAGTGATCAAAAGCATAGGAAGGGGTGCTGTACTTCTAGGCCAGGCTGATCGAGCAGCGCTCTTCCTGCGTCAAGATAATGGAGAGGTATCTGCACCCTGGTTCGAAAATTTGTCCTCCGATTATGTCCAACAAGTATCTCGAAGATTCGAAGAACTACCCGGTGGAGTCTTGTTTAGAAACTCTGAGCCAATTTTGCTTTCCGATATCGATCAGCTGCCTGCAAATTCCTTATTGAAAGATCTTGGATTAAACGAAGGATTTCGCGGGGTCGATTTATGGCCCTTAGTCTATAAAGACGATGCTGTTGCGGCAATCGGCTGTTATTACGACGAACCTCATATCGGCTCAGATACGGAACAGGAAGTCATGCTCACCTTTGCCCGTCAAGCCGCGGTCGCGCTGGTGAATGCACAGCTTTTTGACGAGACACGACGCAGGACTCTGCAGCTTGAAGCGCTCAACGCAATTATCACCGAAGTTACTGCAGCAACAGACCTCGATCATCTCCTTGGCATCACACTTGACCACACATTAAGAGCCCTTGGTTTGCATATTGGCGGGATATGGGTAGGTGAGCAGCGAGTTTTGCGCGAAATGCCTGATAAATTAAGTGAAATATTCAACCAGCTGATCAGCGAAATGGATGAGACATCTGCCTCAACAATTGCTATTCAAGATTGGGACCACATACAAGAAGGGGAGAGATATTACCCTCAAAGGTCAATCTTGTTAAGTCATGATACCCGCGCCTCGCTCACTGTACCACTTGTGTCGGAAGGCAGACAGATTGGCGGTTTAAGTTTGGCTTCACCCATGGCTCGAAATTGGTTGCCAGAGGAGATTGCGCTGGTAGAGGGAGTGGGAAGACAGATTGGTGGGGCAATTGAGCGGATAGCACTGCTTGAAAGGATTCGGGAAAATGCCCAACGTGTCCAGCATATTATTGATACCGTGCCAGAGGGAATAATCCTTTTGGATGAAGAAAGTCGGGTGGTTCTCGCAAATCCCGTTGCACAAACCTACCTGGTGAATTTAGCGGACTTTACATCTGGAGATGTCTTAACTCGCTTGGGTCAAAAACCCCTCGAAGAACTATTGGAACCAGAACACCAAAATCTTTGGTACGAGATTGAATATGGCGGTCCACCGCGCCAGATTTTTGAAATTGGAGCACAGCCATTGGAGAAGAGTGATAATCCTGGTGGGTGGGTGGTCGCAATACGGGAGGTAACCCAGGAGAGAGAAACCCAGACTCGCATCCAAATGCAGGAAAGACTGGCTACAGTGGGACAGTTGGCGGCTGGCATTGCTCATGACTTCAACAATATCCTGGCTGCAATTGTTGTATATGCTGACCTATTAAAACGCGATCCCAATCTGTTATCTGATAGCCAAGAGCGATTAAGCATTATTCAGCAGCAGGTTCATCGCGCTGCGAGCCTGATCAGGCAAATTTTAGATTTCAGCCGCAGATCTGTGATGGAGCAAAGCACGCTTGATCTATTACCTTTTGTAAAAGAATTAGATAAATTGCTGCGAAGAGTTCTACCGGAGACGATTCACATTGAGCTGAGCTACCAACCTGGGGTTTATCTGGTTAATGCTGATCCAACTCGCTTGCAGCAGGTATTTATGAACTTAGCAGTGAATGCAAGAGATGCTTCTACGGATGGCGGGATCCTTGAGTTTGAGCTGGATCAGATTCAAACCCGGGATGGTGATACACCCCCATGCCCAGACATTCCACCGGGTTCATGGAATCGAATCACGGTGAAAGATTCTGGGGAAGGAATTCCCCCTGATGTGCTGCCGCACATTTTCGAACCGTTTTTTACCACCAAACCTGTTGGTGAGGGGACTGGTTTGGGTCTTGCTCAGGCGTATGGTATTGTCAAACAGCATGATGGTTATATTGACGCACACAGCGAGATCGGAGAAGGCACAATATTTCACATCTATCTACCTGCTCAACAACCAATAATTGAGCAAGCTGATCACCTAGATTTTTCTTCGGAAAGAAGAGGTTCAGGAGAGACATTACTGCTAGTCGAGGATGATTATTCAACTCGGCAAGCGATGAAAACTTTACTCGAAGATTTAAATTACCAAGTACTGATCGCTGCCGATGGGCAGGAAGCATTCAGCATTTATGAAAACGAGGCTGAGCGGATCGCCATGGTTATCAGCGATATGGTCATGCCAGTCATGGGGGGGTTGGCGCTTTACCAAGCCTTAAGAGAACGATGGCCTGATATAAAAGTGCTATTTATCACTGGTCATCCTGAAAAAGAAGGCGACCGGGCTTTGTTGGAATCCGGGAATGTTCATTGGCTGCAGAAGCCCTTTTCTGTCGGGATTTTCAACGAGGCTGTGTACAAGCTTCTGCATGAATCATAAGAAATCATATTAAAGGGCGTGGGGGTATTTTGCTAAGCTGTTGATCAACCTTTTTTGGGTTTTTCTTTTACGCGCAGGATGAATGCGGGAGTATTCAGGTTTCTCTCCAATAAATACGTGATATAGCGCTGCATGAAGTGTTCAAGATCCTGGTTTAATTCTGGGGTAAGATGAGCTCGAGTTGCGTCCCGGTATGAACTGCGTTGGAAGTGGCGCATGTATTTGAGCGTGTTCATAGATATTGGTCTTGCATCTGGAATTAGAGAGTCACAACGGGGGCAGATGACTCCTCCCATCGATATTGAGAAAAACTGATCTTCCGGTTGTATCACAGAATCACAGTTAAGGCACTTAGTTAGTTCGGGTCGATATCCCAACAGGTCGAGCAAGTGGATTTCGAAATAACGGATTGCAGGATACGGTGTTTGCTCACTATCAATGCGGGATAAGGTATCCTTCAATAAGCGATAAACCAGTTGGTTATCATCCTCTTCATACGTGAACCGGTCAAGCAGCTCAACTACATATGCTGCATAACCCACTCGGAGAAGGTCTGTGCGCAAATCTAAATAAGCTTCCAAAGTCTCTGCCTGGGTAATGATCAAGAAGGATCTGCCGCGTGCCAACAAAAGATTGGAGCAAGTGAAAGGTTCGAGATGACCAGCCTTACGAGATCGTATCTTCCGCACACCTTTCGCGATCGCTTGTACTTTGCCTAAATTGCGGGTATAAAGCCACAGCATTCGGTCGGCTTCCCCCCAATTTTTATGGCTTAATACGATCGCTTCTGAACGGAAAGTTCGTTCTTGGATAGGCATGGTCGCATTATACTCGATTGATAACAAAGTCCCCATTTTCCTGACCAGGATACTCTGAATCCGGTTGCTGTTGACGCTAAACAGTCCATCTGGTAGAATCCATGCGCCCGGAGCGTGGTACCCTTCGCCCGGGCACGCTTTCTGTGAAATCCATTCAACACAGAGAGAAATCCGAAATTGTGAAAGGGCTTGAGAAAAATGAAAGTATTACTACTGAAAGACGTATTTAAACTCGGTCGGGCGGGAGATGTAAAACGAGTTGCAGATGGTTACGGACGTAATTATCTGATGCCGCAGGGACTTGCGGTTCTGGCCACTCCTGGAGCACTGAAGCAGGTTGATCGAATCACAACCCAGGCGACCGTTCAGAGAAATGCATTGAATGAAGAATTGGGTGAAGTTTCTGAACAATTGAACGGTATGGTTTTATCGTTCACCGCGCGCGCAAGTGAAACTGGCAAACTATACGGTTCAATTACGACGCAGATGATCGCTGATTCAATTAGTGAGAAAACTGGCGTTGAGATCAACAGGCGCCAGGTTTTCTCTCAGCCCTTGAGGTCATTGGGTGAGCATAATATCCAGATCCGTTTGACGGTCGATTTAGTTCCAGAGGTGATGGTTAATGTCATCGGGGAAGGAAAAGAACCGGAAAAAGTCATCATTCAGGAACCTGTATTACCGCCCAGCGACGAAGGCCAAAAAGAGCTGGAGGCTGAGGAACAAACTGAACCCACCAGCGAAGTTGAAGAGCCTGAGGATGAAGAAGTGTCTGAACCCACCAGGGAGGAAGAGCTGGAGGATGAAGGACTGTCTGAACCCACCAGCGAGGTTGAAGAGCCTGAGGATGAAGAAGTGTCTGAATCCACCAGCGAAGTAGAAGATCCTGAGGATGAAGAACAGGCTGAACCCACCAGCGAGGTAGAAGAGCTCGAGAATCAACCTGAGAGCGTGGTTAAAGAAGAGTCTGTCGAAGAATAGCGCCAGAAACACAGCAATTTAGCTGGCTGTGAGGCGGAATAAATGTTCAGTCACAACAACACCGGCCTGGTGGTGCTACCCGGTCGGTGTTGTTTACCTGACACTGGATTCCAGGATTCCTCCCAGCGATCGGTTTCCTGATAAGATAAAGTGCAAATTAGAAGTCCATGTCTGAGAGAATTGGTCAGGAATTACAAGAGACTCGGCAAGGGTTAGATATCTCTCTCCAGCAAGCAGCTGAAGAGACACGAATCCGCTTGCATTATTTGCAAGCTCTAGAGAAGGGGGATTTCAATCAACTCCCATCTAAAGCACATGTGCGAGGTTTTCTGCGAGCTTATGCTGAATATTTAGGCATTGATTCAGATTCACTTTTGACAAACCTTGATCAGCAGTGGAGGCCTCAGCAAGAAATTGCCATCGCCCAACAAGATGAGCCAGCTCCAGAAGAACCAAAAACTCCTGGAAACGCATACTCGATTTTTATTGATTTGGGTGAGGAACTGCAGCACCAACGAGAAATGTTGGGATTCTCATTACAAGAGGTAGAGCGGAATATCCATATTCGCCAACATTATTTGGAAGCCTTGGAGGCAGGAAATCTGGATGGTTTGCCTTCACCAGTTCAAGGACGCGGGATGCTGCAAAACTATGCAGCTTTCTTGGGCTTAGATGTTGAAAAGATACTACTCCTTTATGCAGATGGTCTGCAAGCTCAACTTGCTGAAAAGCGAGCCGTAAAACCAGTTAAACCAGAAACGAAAACACGCCGCCGGAGGATGAGCATCCCGTTTCCCCGAATCTTTCCAGGGGATTGGATGATCAGCGCAATTTTGATTGTGGCCGTGTTGGCTTTTGTCATCTGGGGTGTTATCCGGATCAGCTCATTACAGGCCGCGTTAAATCCTGCCGAAACGGTCCCGTCAATTGTTGAAGCCTTACAGACCACACCTGAAGGTGACCTTATAGATACTCCACAGGCACTTGAAACACCATTTCTCGAAGCAACCGAAGTGGTCAACATTCCTGGTGAAGGCAGTGATCTGATCCCACCGCCGCCGGAAGAAAATAACCCAGAAACTCCCGTACCAACGATCAGTAATGCTCCCGTTCAAGTTTACGTTTCGGTACTTCGCCGGGCTTGGATGCGTGTAACCGTTGATGGCGATATTGAATTTGAGGGGCGTGTTATTCCCGGAAGCGCCTATTCATTCTCGGGAGAGTTTCAAATCGAGTTGTTCACCGGCAATGGTGCAGGTCTGCAAGTATTTTTCAATGGGACAGATTTGGGTGTTCTGGGAGTTTATGGGGAAGTGGTATACAAGGTATTTACAGCGGAGGGTGTCCTGCTCCCGACTCCAACAAACACCCCCATTCCAACCAATACACCGCTGGCGAGCCCGACGCCTCCAGCGACATCTGCACCATAAAGAGATTATTGAGTCTGTTCAAGAATTCTGATTATTAAAGGTGTTTGAAACCTTATGCGTGAGAATACTTATCATCTGATTTCTTTAGGCTGTTCGAAAAACACCGTCGATTCCGAATCGATGGGACAATTATTA
>DATKXE010000354.1:0-5955 GCA_035529195.1 Anaerolineales bacterium | reverse complement strand
CGCTACCAATTGTGCCCCCATGAAGTAAAAGATGACCGCCAGCAGGCCGCTCACAACTGCCAACCACAGCGCTGAGGATAGCAATCGCTTTGCTCGAATCGCCAGAACTGCAAATAGCACTGTGAAAGCGATCAGCAGCATGTAAATCATGCCTGCGCTCCAGGCGTGATTGCTGCCTCTCCTTCTTTCTGACCGCTCAGATAGGTTTCCAGGGGTACCCCGTAAAAATCTGCCATCGCCTGGTGGTCATCTAATATCACGCCTCTCAAACGGGCTAATTCCAAATCGGCGGGGAGGTTGTAGCGACCATCATACGAATCGCCATCCGGCATAATGGCACCCCACAGGCTTTTGGTTTTTCTCAGCTGTTCGTTAGTCAGGTTGCGGCATCCTCTCAGGTTGGTCTTGTACAGGGAGGCGCGGTTAAAATCGGTTTTGCTCAGGTTGGCATTGATCAACTTAGCGCGGGTCAGTTTTGCACCGCTCAGATTGGCGTTGCTGAGATCAACAAATTCCATTCCGGCTTGGTGAAAATCAACGTAGCTCAGATCTGCCTCAACCAGGTCTGCTCCTTGAAGCTGAACGCGGCACAGGGCGCTGCCGCGCATCGTCCCATCGCTGAGCCAGCCGCGCACGCGGATTTCTTCAATAGCCTGGAGCACAACTTTATTATGTTGACTGTATAATTTAAGAAGTAACTCATTTTTAGTGACCATTTCTGCCTCCTATTCTGTTGATTGATCCTGTTTGTTTTTCTCAATCCAATTGTTTTTTGACCAGTAAAACTTCTTTCTGTTCTCACTATAGAGGAAATGAGTAACAAAATTAGTGCAAAACTGGTGACAATTAGGTAACAAAAACCAATTTCCGCTCTGGCAAATAAAAAAGATGCCATAATTGCACAACACATTTAATGGATTGAGAGATTAATTCACCCCATTTTTTATAAGGAGAAGGGACCGAACCCTGTGGTTTTTTCTATTCACCTGTCTAACGCTCAACAACCAATTCGCGTGAATCTGGATGAGGCATTGCTTATTCTGTATGCAAAATAGATAGCATTAAAGTTGTCAGGTCTTGAAAATCTTGCGATTATGATTGACAATTTCTCATTATTCATTGTGTTCTCAGACGAAAGATATTTAAGTTATACTTTCGATTATGCTCGCTCATTTCGTTTGTTATCCAGGAAATAGTGATGCCTTCTTTCCCCAAACCAGCTGCTAAAACTTTGACCACCCGGCTCATCGCTGCGTTTATACTGGCTATTGTTATTACTACAATTCTTGCAGGGGTGCCCTCATATCTTCTGTTGCGCAATGAACTCAAAAATCAGACAATTGCGCATTTAGGAGATGGGAAACATGTTACCAAAATACTGCTTGAGGCTGAAAAAGCACGCGTGTTAAACAATGCCAACCTTGCATCTGAACGTCCTTCTCTGCAGCAACTGCTTCTAGAAAATGACAAGGTGGGGTTGTCAGAATACATCGGTGAATTTAAGAATAGTGCTGGACTTGATATGTTCTTTGTTAGGGACAGCTCTGGTGAATTCGTGGCAGGTGATATACTGGATCATCCCTGTATTAACATTCAATCAATTGGATCAGCTTATTTTTACTCACCAGCCTGTGATGAGACACAAATTATCATTCTCGCAACCCAACCCATTACCGGAGACCTGGCGGACAGTTTTTATATTACAGTGGGAGTGCAAATAGACCATGATTTTGCATATCAACTGGCGCAGGCAACAGGATATGACCAAAACTTTTTTGTCGATGAAAAAATTGTAGCCACCAGTATTAGAGAGCCAACATCATATCCAACACCGCTGCAAATCGCCGATGCCGGACAATTTGACTGGGATGATATTGATTCTAAATTTATTAATGGAAAGTACTACAATACTACCTATCAACTACTCGCGGATGAATGGAATGAGCAGATGATTGTAAATGAGGTTGCCCTGCAAGTGGAAGGACTGCGTACAGCTAATCAAAGAGCACTGCTCTCCTTGATCTTGAGCACATTGGTCATAGCAATTGGAGGCTCAATTGTGGGTGTGCTGTTCGCCAGAAACCTAATCGCCCCATTGAACCACTTGACATCCGCTGCGCGAAACATCAGCCATGGTGATTTTTCCTCCCCAATTCCAATCCCACAGGAACCTTATGAAATTGCAACCTTAGCCACAGCGTTTGAAGAAAGTCGGGCCAATACAAGGCAAATCATGGATGAACTTTCCCGGGCAAAGGTATGGTCAGAGACTGTGCTTCAGTCCATTGAAGAGGGTATAGTCACCTTTGACGATCAATTAACCATAACCTCATTCAACCGCAGCGCACAAAATATAACAGGCTGGCTTAGTGAGGAAGCAATCGGTAGATCGCTGGATGAAATTCTGCGTTTACCTGAAGGAAGCAGCCTTTTTTCAGAACTTATTCCTCCCACAGGCGGAAAGACACAGATCGAGGTGTTGACTCGGACCGGTCGAAAAACCAATTTTTCAGTTACCTTCGCACAATTAACCCCCACCAGCGAAGATAACCTGCAAACAGCTTTAGTCATGCGCGATATCACCGAAGAAGAAGCCACCCAGAGTTTACAAACTTACTTTTTGGGGAACATCTCTCACGAATTCCGCACTCCGCTTTCAGCATTAAACGCCTCAGTTGAATTGATGCTGTATGAACTTGCTGACCTTTCTAAATCTGAGATCAATGAATTATTAAATGCGATTCACCGCAGTGTAACGGGTTTACAAACATTGATCGATAACCTTCTAGAAAGCTCCCGCATCCAAGCTGGTCGAAATCAGATCATCCTTCAACCCATTGAATTTGGGGATGTGGTGCTTGACGCGGTTAGCGTGATGAAACCACTGCTGGACCGTCGTCGGCAGGATTTAGTATTGAGACAACTCGAATCAAATCTGGTTGTAATGGCGGATCCCACCCGCATGACCCAGGTTCTGGTGAACCTGTTAATGAATGCAAGCAAATACAGCCCGATGGATTCAACCATTGAACTGATCGCCCATCGGCCAGATGACCACACTCTGGAGGTTCTGGTCATTGATCGTGGTATAGGCATCTCGCCAACTGATATGGAGAATATTTTTCGGCGGTTCGTACGGCTGAGTGATCAGGACGGCGCCCAATATGGTATCGGGTTGGGATTGTCCGTGGTAAAGGCAATCATAGAAGAGCACCGCGGGGAAGTAGGCGTGAAAAGCAATCCCAGTGGAGGTTCAATTTTTTGGTTTAGAATACCTCTTAATGGAAACAACGCATGAAGATACTAGTTGTAGACGATGACCTGGATCTGGCGGACGTAATTTCCTTCACACTCCGCCGAGCTGGTTTTGAGATTTTATTAGCATATGACGGCCGTGCAGCCCTGGATCGCTGGCAAAGCGAGTCGCCGGATTTAATCATACTGGATATTAATCTTCCCAAGTTGGACGGCACAAAAGTGTGCCAGCAGATCCGCCAGCAATCAGACACACCCATCATCATGCTGACTGTACGCAGCAATGAAGATGACATCGTGCGCGGGCTGGAAATCGGCGCGGATGATTATATCGTCAAACCGTTCAGCCCCCGGCAGTTAGTGGCTCGTGTTGAAGCGGTTCTGCGGCGTGCTGGATCCCCTCAGGTGATTTCCAGTCCAATCACGGTGAATGACTTTACTTTTGATCCCAGCCGAAATGAGGTTCAAAAGGACGGGAACATCATCGCTCATCTCACACCGCTTGAGAGCCGTTTGATGGAAATCCTGATGATCAATAATAATCATGTACTGCTGACCGATACTCTGATTGACAATGTTTGGGGACCGGCTGGGGGCGATCGCACGATGCTAAAACAATTGGTCTATCGCGTGAGGAAAAAAATTGAGTGTGACCTCTCTAACCCCGTTTACTTAATAACGGTTTCTGGAGTTGGATATACGTTTACACCCTAGAGTTGATAACATTCCAACATACTGAATTCATCATCTTTATCACCAGCAAAACGAACCTGTCATCAATTCAACGGAGTCTTTGGCAGCTGAATTGCAAACCATAAAATTGATGACATGATTCATCCAGAGTTAGCTTCCTGCCTCACTCGTAAATTGGATCCCATTTCCGGCAGGATCTTTCACGCTTATTCTGCTGTGCACCTCTTCGGATTCCTGGTCAGCCTGTTTGAGCCTGAGGTTCAAAGCAGTCAACGCTTCTTCATCAGGTAGAATTACTGAAAAGTAACGCAGCCCGAGCGCATCGTCGGGGGCTGGAGGAGCCCCGACGCCGTTCCAGGTGTTGATCCTCAGCTGGTGGTACCCGCTGGCGGAGGTTTCGAGGTCGCCAACATGCAGGTGCATATGACCCAGGACTGTCCCGGGAGTCATTCCGATCCAGTCGCCTCCAGCCTGTGCACATGCCATAACACCGTCGAAGTCGAAAGGATCGGTAACCATCTTTATCCTTCCATCCTTGTATTCCCATTCTGTCAGCGGGCGGTCGCGGTAGACCTCTATCCCGTTCCCATCGGGGTCGGAGAGGTAAATCGCCTCACTCACCAGGTGGTCGGCGAAGCCCTGGACGGGGGTTTTACTTTCGATCAGGCTGCGCAGGAAACTGCCCAGTTCCCGGCGGGATGGAACTAGAAGCGCAAAATGGTACAATCAGCTGCGATGGGGGTAATGGGTGGCGCCTGGGAATCCCGTCAACGCCAGCAGGTTGCCTTCGCCTTCGCCCAGGTAAGTCGTATCTTCAGTCTGGCGGTGCAGCTTCAACCCCAGAATGCTCTTAATAAAGGAAACGGACCTGGATAAATCGGACACGGTCAGGTGAACGTACCCTATACGTGTATTATCTGGATGTCGTCATATCCATCGCGGGTCATGCAGGACCGGCAGTCCTGTGTAGAACGAAACACAAACTTGAGCAATGGATATGGAAGTCTAATTTTGAGGGAAGTTGCTCATTAGGACTGCCAGTCCTCAAGGGCGTCCCTCGCGGGTTTCACGACATCTGATTCAAGACGATCAACTCCCAATAGCTCAAGTCTGGAAAAGATGAGGTTCGCGAATATCGACAATCTTCTCAACGAATGGCTCGATCGCATCTTTAATACTCGGCTCATCAATACCCGCTACAGTCATTAGTATTTCCCGGTTCTCAGTACTGTCTCCCATGAATGTCCCTAAAGCGAGGATATTTCCACCTTTTTCGAAAATTGCCCTGGAAATCTTGGCCAGTTCACCCGGGATATTGGGTACGAGGATTGTAATTCGAATTCCGCGTTCGTATGCTCCCATCAACTCCAAGAATATATTGAACAAATCCGTTTCGGTGATAATCCCGACCACCTCACGGTTGCGCATGACGGGTAATCCGCCAATTTTATGGTCAGACATGACCCTTGCAGCGTCTTCGATGGGTGTATCTTCGGTAACCGTGATGACATTCCTAGTCATGATTTCTTCCACCGTGATCCTGTGCAGTAAATAATTCAATTCAAAGACGCTTAAACTGGTGGCATCTGAAGGTGAAGCTTCAAGCAAATCCTTTTCTGACACGATGCCAATCAAATGTCCACGTTTATCTACTACTGGAAATCTGCGAACATTCTCTTTACGCATTTTATGCAGAGCTTCCTGTATTGGAACCTCAGGGTGAATTGGTATAACCGGATGTGACATTCGGTCTCCGATTAGCATTTTTCATACTCCTTTATAATTTACTATTATTATAGAGATGGTTTCAAACTATTAGTGCAACAAGATCATTAATAACTTCATCGGGTTTCATGTAACCCAAAACCGCTCTGGGGCGGTCATTGAGTTTCTGCTGTACTTGCTTGATGTCATCCACCGAGACTTTGGTGAAATCTGTCCCCTTTGGGAAATATTGGCGGATCAATCCATTCGTATTCTCATTGGTTCCCCGTTCCCAGGGGGAAG
>DATKXE010000353.1:0-12487 GCA_035529195.1 Anaerolineales bacterium | reverse complement strand
AACTGTGTATCGAATACGAATGAAAACCGGCAGATCTGCCGGTTTTCATTCGTATTCGATACACAGTTCTTAAAATCTTTGCAATCTATTTTTCCTTATTTACAGGCAATGCTATTTTCACTGGCGGGGTGATTTGATGTTTTACGAGCTGGTAAACAATCTTGACCGTATCCACTGAAATCACGATCATTGCAACGATAAACGCCAGGCGGAAGGCCTGCATGACGATAACCAGCACCGCTTCCTGCTCTAATAACCCTTCAGACAGCGTATCCAGGAAGGACAGAACGCCTCCTACTCCCTGTTCGGCTAACCAGGTGTTATGACCGGTGATCAACACATACAAGACATAAATGCTGAACAAATTTGTTGCGATTTTCGCCAGGCGGGTAGCGGTCTCCCACCGGCCGCGCCAGAGCAATACCACGTCTACCGCGATACCCACCAAAATTGACAGGATGATCAGGGGAATATAGCTGACAATCACAGGATTGAGCAGAACTTCCATACCAGGGCTGAGGACCACCCCGATTTTATCCGGCAGAAAGAGCAGGATTGCGATTATCACTAAGCTCATTGTGATCTCAAACACGGTGCCACCCCGGTTGACCGTATCTATCTGCTCAAACTGAGGCAGCTCGCGTGGATCCCATTCTTCATCATCAGCACCAGGTTTGACATCAAAGCGCTGGAGGATGGCAAACACGATCACGATGATGCCGAATGCGGTGAAAACACTGCCGATCATCTCCGAAAAGATATCCAACACTGATAATAAAGTCAGGACTTCCTGGTCAAAAACCACCGCAATCCCGAGCAGTACCAATTGAACGATGAAAAACACGATCAGGGTAATGGCTACGACCATGCGAAACAGCGGGAAAAGGTTGGGACCGATCAGGTATTGCCCTTGCGGCCAGTAGGATGCAGCTACCTTCTGAGGTGGACCGAATTCCTTTAATAATTCAATCTCATCTTCCTGGCTGGGCTCCCCTGCCACCCGGTTTTCCAGTGTGTCCACCAGGGTAGATTTTAATTCAACCTGGATATCAGCTCGATTCTTGCGGGGTAATTGCCGACCAACTTCATATACATAGCGATCGATTAGATCCATAATTCACTCCTTATCTTGAAACAATAATCCTTCCATGACCCTGACCAAGCCCCGCCATTCTTCGGTCAGCATTTGCAGCATCCCTTCTCCAGCGGTACTTATCTGGTAGTAGCGGCGCGGCCGGGAACCTTCTACATTCCATTCACTCTCCAGCAATCCCTGTTCTTCCAGGCGCCTGAGCAGGGGATAGAGCGTCCCTTGATCGATCTCCAAACCACGTTTGGATAATTCATCAATCAAAGCATACCCGTATTTCGCCTCATCCAGCTGGCTGAGCGTGGCCAGCACGAGGATGCCGCGGCGCAGTTCCTGGGTGAGTTTTTCCTGCAGCTCTGAGTTACTTGTATTCTTCATTATGTTGCGCATTATACTATGTATTACATAGTATTGTCAAGTACATATTATACGGTTTTACATTATATTATTATTCAGCGAGATCTTTTACCTTTGGCAGACAGTTCGCTCGATCAAATTTACCACGCACCCTCGATGTCCAATTTCCCCGAGGGTATAGTAGGCTGCATGGAAGTCGACTGGGTGCTGAGACCTGGCAGGCTCTACCGCGTGGCACACACAAACCCGGTTGTGGAATTTATCGATCTGGATTCATGGCATGCTGTGAGCTACCGGATCAGAATGCCTTACTCGGTACTCAAAATCCAATATGGTCCGCATGGATCGGTCCAGTTTCGGCATCACCTGCAAGAAATATATTATGGATTAATCGAGGTGGGATTATCAATTTAACAGGTTCTTGAAGCACCGGTTCACATGGGACCCAATACGCTAGCTAAACCAGGAACCTGGGAACACATCCGGATTTTCGTCCCCTGGATATTCGCCATTCTGGTAAAGAAAGTTAGGCTGCAGGAATCCTTGATTGGGGACACAGGAGCGGTTGTTTGCCAGCGAGATAAGTATATTATTCGGCTGATGCCAGGCTTTCTTCCTGGATCTTGCGGTAGATCAAATCATAATCCGCCGGCAGCTCGATTGGAGGATTGGGATACTGCTCTACAATAGATTGCAGCTGTTGGTTGTGGTAATCGACCTTAACCTGTGAAAACTTCAACCCGTGGGCAGTGGAGATCACAACCACGCGCTGGTCACGTTTAATTACCCCCTCATCGAGCAGCTTGAATAAAACTGCCAGTGCCACTCCGGTCTGCGGGCAGGTGTACAAACCTGTGCGATCTGCACGCGCGGCTGCGTTTGCAATCTCTGCTTCACTGGCCTGCTCCACCAGCCCATCTAAATCTCTCACCACCTTGACCGCCCTTTCGTAGCTGACCGGGTTTCCGATCTGGATCGCACTCGCCAGGGTTGGTCCAGCGGTGATTGGAGTTAGCTGCTGGAATCCGTCCTGGAAGCTCAGATAAAACGGATTCGCCTGTTGAGCTTGGGCACAGGCAATGCGCGGCAAACGATCGATCAGCCCCAACTCCTTCATCATCAAAAAGCCTTTTCCCAGGGCGCTGACATTGCCCAGATTGCCAGCCGGGATGACAATCCAATCCGGCACCTGCCAATTAAACTGCTGTACGATCTCGAACGCAACCGTCTTCTGCCCTTCAATACGCAGCGAATTCATCGAGTTTGCCAGGTATATGGAGGGATCCTCGGATAAGCGCTGCACGATCTGCATGCAGCCATCGAAATCGGTATCCAGGGACAGCACGGTCGCCCCGTTCGCTATCGGTTGAATCAGCTGCTCTAGGGAGACTTTACCGCGCGGCAGCAGCACGATAGCAGGGATACTTGCTGCTGCGGCGTAAGCCGCCAGGGCAGCAGAGGTATCACCGGTCGAAGCGCAGGCTACAGCTTTGATGGGTAAGCCCTCGGCGATCATCTGCTTAACCATAGAAACCAGCACGGTCATGCCCAGATCCTTGAATGAGCCAGTATGGCTGTTGCCGCACAGCTTGACCCACAAATCAGGCAGGCCTATCTGCTCACCCAGCTGACGAGCCCAGAAGGTATTCGTGTGCCCTTCATATAATGAAATAATATTTTCATCGACCAATTGAGGTCCAACCCACTCTTTGTACTGCCAAACACCGCTCCCATAAGGCCACTCATTCGTTTGGATACGTGCTTCAAAAATAGCTCTCCACTCCTCAGCGGATTGGTTTTTGAGTGCCTCTAAGTTGTGCTGTACGTCCAGTAAACCTCCACACTCCTCGCAGCGATACACCACTTCGAAAAGCGAGTACTTGCGTCCACAACCCCGTACACACTCATACCAGCTGTGAAATTCCATAACTCACGCTCCAACAACATCCGTTTCAATATGGTGGATAGCTTGATAACCTTTAGCGGCTAATTCAGGTCCCGGGATGGAAGCCTCATCGGGCTTATCGGACAAACCAAACATCAGGGCTCCCTGTTCCTTCCAGGTGAGAGCTGCCTGGCGCACCTCGTGTGTGATGGTGATCTCCTGGGACAAAACCTCGTCGACCGGTGTTCCTGCGTTCAAATGTCCCATGTGTGCAGCAGTAGCCAGATATTCATGGTGGCGAAATTCTTTAAATGGTGTCGGATCTCCCTGGTTTACCAGAGAGAATACATCACCGTGGACCCGCTGCAGTTTCACGGGCAGCTGGTCGGCGCCTTGTTCTATGCTGGAAAGAAATTGGTCAAAAGTGGCCAACTTACCTGATTTCACCTGGTCCGTAAGCACCTCCAGTTTGATCAATCCACTACCCAAGATTAAACAAATATAGACCAGATAATCCTGGTTATCCGCGGTGAATGGGTGGAATTCAGGCTGGTTTAGACGTTGGTATGCTGCGGAGAAAACTTGCTCATCGTAATCGTCTCCCAGGAGTTCCCGGATCGTTTGGTTGGCGGCTTTGATGCGCACCTGATCGATCACCTGGTCGTTGCGACCGCGAGCGCCCAATGTGGTTTTATCCAGATCCAGCAGGACCACGGTTTGATCATCAATATGAAAATCCTGATCCTTACAATATTCCACAAAATCTTGGAGTGCAGCCCAGCGGTTGGCAAGGAACAGCCTGCCAGGCTTTCCCTCTTCCAGGTCATAGTGTTGGGGAGCATCCTGCTCAGCTGCGATGAATGCCATCCCGGACCAATTCCCAGTCTGACAAATATTCACAAACGCGGTGCCATCGTTCAGGCGCGTATCCCCAACGAAGACCACCCGCTGAATCTGTGAATCCGGATTCCTTAAACCCTGGGCTTCTTCGAGGATGTGGGTCACCACCCGGGCATATTCCGGTGTTGTCTTGCGAGGTACACTCATGGATGGCAAACCAATTTGTTCCCAAATATCCGCCAGGGCTGGTAAACGTGGATCAACGGGGATCAGGTTGCGATAGATAATAGTATCCCCCAAAACCTCGCTCACCGCCGACCGTTCGTATTTTCTCATTCCCGCTGCCTCAAACTCAATAAACCCAACGCCTAGATAATACCATTTGCGACCAGCAGCTCCGCGTTCAAGATCGAACCGCTGGCAGCACCCCTTAAAGTATTGTGCACAACGCTGATCATGCGCAGATCCAAAATAGGACAGGGTCGGATGCTGCCAACCGTGACAGACATCCCCGCAGAGGCATCTCGATCTCGGCGCGGTTGTGGGCGGTTTAGCTCTCTTCTAACCAGGATCGGCGCGCTGGGCGCACTGGGCAGGTTGGGAATTGGGTTGGGGCCGCGGAATCCCGCCAGGACCTCGCTTGCCTCCTCAGGGGTCGGGCGGCGGTCAAATTTGATCGCCATGTTTACCGTGTGCCCATCGATTACCGGGACGCGGTTGGTCTGCACACTCATCTCAATATTTGCGGGGACTCTCTGGCCTGCCTCTATGTGACCCAAAAGCAAGCGTGTCTCTTCCTGAATTTTTTCTGCTTCCCCGGGAATGTTCGGGATGATATTATCGATAATATCCAGGTATGGTACTCCCGGATAACCTGCTCCGGAGACTGCTTGCAGGGTAGTGACAAAGACCTGCGCAACACCGAAGGCTTGATCTAAAGCCTTGAGGGGCATGACGAGGCCTGTGGCTGTACAGTTAGGGCTGGTGACGATCAATCCTTGCCACTTACGATTTTTTCGCTGCTGTTCAAGAAGTTCCAGATGCTCAGCGTTCACCTCGGGAATAATGAGAGGTACATCCTGATCTTGCCGGTGAGCTGCAGCATTCGAGCAAACGGTATATCCTGCCTCCGCCATGACCGGCTCCACCTGCTTTGCGACTCGCGACGGTAGAGCAGAGAAAACGATTTTGGCTGGCAAATCGGTATTCGAAGGACTGACGACCAGGTCGCCAATCTCAGCCGGGATATCCTCATCGAGCACCCAGCGGCATACTTGACGGTATACGCCCCCAACAGAACGTTCAGATCCTGTCAGGGATGTGATTTCGAACCAGGGATGGTCAGCAAGCAGTTGCACAAAACGCTGTCCCACAGCACCGGTTGCCCCGAGAACAGCGACAGGGATCTTATCCATTGAGAATCACCTCCTTGTGAATTTGGCACATGGCCTCGTCAGCATCTTGCGCCTCGACAACCATTGAAATACTGAATTCGGAGGAGCCTTGCGCGATGGCAATCACATTAATATCCGCCTTCCCCAGGGCGCTGAAGATGGTACCCGAGATACCCGGGGTATGCCGCAAACCAGCCCCCACAGCGGTGATGATCACGATATCTGGCTGAGCCCAAACCCGGTCGATATCTCTTCGTGCAAGCTCGAGTTCCATTTCTAACTCGATCGACTGGACAACGACCGGGACAACCTCGGTGGGAATAACAAAACAAATAGACTGCTCGGAAGAAGCCTGTGAGATCATCAGCACGCTGGCACCTTGGCGAGCGACAGCAGAAAATGTGCGTGCCGCGATACCCGGGATACCCAACATACCACGCCCCTCAACAGTCACCAGGCTGAGGTCGCGTATGCTTGAAATGGCGGTCACCTTACCCCTTACTGCTTGGGATGAACGGGTGATCTTCGTTCCTGGGTATTCTGGGTTGAAAGTATTTTTGACCCACAGGGGGATGTCCCGCTCAATGATCGGCCTTAGAGTTTTTGGGTGCAGAACCTTCGCTCCAAAATATGCCAGCTCGCTGACCTCGCTAAAAGTTAGCTCAGGGATCACGAGGGCATCGGCTACCACGCGTGGATCAGCGGTCATAACACCATCCACATCCGTCCAGGTCCACACTTCGGAAGCGTCAAGGCAATCGCCCAGAATGGCAGCTGTATAGTCGCTGCCGCCGCGACCCAGGGTGGTGATGATTCCATCCTGGGTGGCGGCGACGAAGCCAGTCACAACGGGAACTATCTCTTCATCTAATAAGGGATCTAGTCGATCCCTGACCTTTACTCGGGTAGCTTTTTCCAGGGGGATCGCCTTTTGGAAAGAAGCATCCGTGACAATCAATTGATCAGCGCTGATCGCCTGCGCCTTGATCCCATTTCCTCTGAGGGCTGCCGCCACCACAGGCGCGTTCATCCGTTCTCCCAGGGAGGTGATGGTATCCATCCCACGCGGGGTCACTTCACCAAGCACGTGGATGCTGCGGCAGTAGGCGCTCAATTCAGAGATATAGTCATCAATCTGGGAAGATAATTTCTTGTGTTCAACCTCATCCAAAATAATTTCATCGATCACAGAGAGATGGCGAGTTTTCAGCTGCTCGATCAGGGATTGGTAAAGATCTTCCTCTCCCTGAGAAGCCAGGTCTGCACACTGGATCAGGATATCGGTGACTCCACGCATCGCTGAAACAACCACTACCAGCCGGTCCCACTGCTTCTTGTAGAACACTACAATCTCACCGGCCTGGGTAATTGCTTCCGCGCTTCCGACGGAAGTGCCACCAAATTTCATAATCAGGGTTGGCATGGGCTGCCTCCAAAGTTAATGGGCTCAGGTCAGGGATCCTTATTTAGTCAATCGCTGCTTATTAGTAAGATAATTTACTGATGAGCACCGGGTTTTGTTCAATGAAGGACTCGTGCAATTGCCGGGTTCATGGATAATTCCACTGATTATAACCGCTTGATCAATGGAATAACCCTTAGGCTCAAATTTTTATCAGGGTTCGAATTGCTGGAAATACCCACTGAAATGATGGTGTGACTGGCATGCAATAGTTTAATGTAAAAATCCGAGAAAAATTTTGGAAACAGCGGATTTCTAACCTGAGTTAATCCCAAAAATATTCATAATCCTAGTTGACAATCTGCCGGTTTCTGGTCAATAATATATACACCTTGCTGGTCTATTCTAAGGTCAAGTTCAAGATCTATATTTCATCCTGATCCAATTTTCATCCCTGCCCTCAGGAAACCGCACATCCGAATAAAGGAGTATATACCACGCTTACTTTCATCCTATGAAGCAGTTCACTGATGAGGGAGCTAAAACTCTTAAAACTAATCCCGCTCGGCTCAAAGAAGTTAATCAGGAATTGGAAACCATGCTGCGCGTGGCCGTCGATTTGGGAGCCCGCGGTAGCGTTCGTCTTCTCACCATGCCTGCTTTTTCTATCGATGAGTTCATCAGCATGATAGCGTAAATCCACAAAGATTACGGTTCTTCTGGGGCATGTCACTGGATGAACCACACTTTTCTCTCCTCGAATCTCAGGATAAGTTGGACCTCTTTATCAAGGTTTACTTTAGGTTAGCGAATTAATCATGATCGGAACAATAATTAACGATCGCTACCGGATCGATGCCGAAATAGGCACTGGTGGAATGGGCAAGGTATATCAAGGTTTCGACCTTGTGTTGCAGCGCCAGGTTGCTGTAAAGGTGCTCACAGCTAAGTCAGGTATTGGCACGCAGGGAAGGGCGCGCCTTCTTGTTGAAGCACAATCCATAGCGCAGCTTGATCACCCAAATATCGTTACAGTGCATGATGCAGGTGAGTCAAAAGGGATTCCTTTCATCGTCATGCAGCACGTGTCTGGTGTGAACCTGCACCAGGTATCTGATATGACTCTGGTTCAAACGCTCACCATCACGCGCCAGTTATGCCAGGCGCTCCAGCATGCTCACAGCCATCATATCGTCCACCGCGACCTGAAACCGGAAAATGTTCTGATTACCAATCTTCCCTGCGATATAACTGCTGTATCTGGCGACCAGGCTATCGCCCTTGACACATTAGATATAGATTTGACGATCATGCTTATGGATTTTGGCCTTGCCCGTTCTGAAGATTTATTCGCTCAAACCCAAGATAGATCTTTCCTCGGCACGATCGCCTACATCTCTCCCGAGCAGGCTCTTGGCAATCCAATCGATGGTCGCTCAGATCTCTATTCTCTGGGTGTCATGCTGTACGAGCTGGTTGCAGGTCGCTTGCCCTTCAATACTGAAGACCCCATCGCTATGATCTCCCAGCATCTACATGCTCCGGTTGTACCTCCAAGTACATACAACGAAGGTATTCCTGCTGCTCTCGATACGTTGATCCAGCGAATGCTGAACAAAGAACCAGATCGACGACCAGCTTCTGCTGAAGAAATTCTTGCGGTGATGGACGGGCTTTTCACTGTACATCCCATGTCGCTCTCTGCTCCTTCCCTATCTCCTCTGGAACGCTTGGTGCGCGGTCAAATGATAGGTCGGGAACGTGAACTCTCATTTGCAATCAACCAGTGGCATAAAGTACTGTCTGGCGAAAGCGCTGTCTTGCTGATCAGCGGTGAACCAGGCATCGGGAAAACCAGATTGGTCCGCGAAATTGCTGCCCATGCCAAGGTCGCAGGTGCTCAAACCCTGTCAGGTGAGTGTTACCCAGAAGGTGGTCTGCCATACGCTCCCATCTCCCAAATTATCGATACCGCCATCAGCTCGAATGGTTATTCCACCAGCAAGGAATACGAACTCCCTGACATTGTTCTCTCCGACCTCATAACCCTCACCCCTACATTGGTTTATCAATTTCCAGATGTACCCCCGAACCCCCCGCTTGATCCCTTGGCTGAGCAGCAGCGCCTATTCGAAAGTATGGTCTACTTCTGTCGTGCTATCTCTGAGCAGGCACCTGTCCTCATCGTGCTTGAAGATGCACACTGGGCGGATCACGGCACCCTCGCTATGCTGCGCCATATATCCCGTCGTGCCGCCCATCTCAATCTAAGATTAATGCTCGTCCTGACCTATCGTGAAGTTGAACTTGCTGAGCAGCGCGCTCTAAATGAGGTGCTGGCAGATTTCCATCGGGAACGCCTGGCTGAACGTATCAAACTTTCTCGTCTCAATCGTGACCAGGCCCGTGATATGCTGGCTGCGTTGTTCCAGGATGAGATCACACCTGAACTCCTGGCAGGTATCTATCATGAAACCGAGGGTAATCCTTTCTTCATCGAAGAGGTCTGCAAGGCTTTAATTGATGAGGGCAAGATTTACCGTGAGCAAGGCACCTGGAAGCGATCTGCTATGACAGAGATCCACATCCCCCAAAGTGTGCGATTGGCTATCGAACGCCGGGTGAGATATCTTCCGAAGGAAGTCCGTGAACCTCTCGTCCAGGCAGCCATCCTGGGTCGAATTTTTGAATTTGAGATATTATTAGCAGCCACGGAGATCGACGAAGAGGGTTTGCTGAACGCCTTAGAACAAGCCGAGCGCGCCCAGCTGATCGACGAGACCGGTACTGCTGGAGGTGGTACCTTTTCCTTTTCCCATGCTCTCATCCCCAGCACGTTAACCGAGGAACTCTCAGGATTACGCCGCCGTCGAATGCACCAGCGAGCCGCCCAGGCTATCCAGGAAATCCACCCAGAAAATTACGAAACCCTGGCATACCAATATGCTGAAGCCGCAAACGATGAACGCGCCAGCTATTACTACACGCAAGCCGGTCATCGCGCCCGTTCCCGCTATGCCAATGAAGATGCTATCCAGTATTTCACACTCGCCCTGGAATTATTGGAGCAAGAGGACCAGGAGCGTTTTGATCTGCTCGCTTCTCGGGCCAGCATCTATGAATTGACTGCCAAAAGGGATTCCCATCTGTCTGATGTCCAAGCCATGTTGGAACTCGCCGAAAAGCTGGACAATGATACCTTGCGCTTTGAGGCTCTGAGCGCTCAGGCAGATTTTTTCCTGGCCACCGAACACATCCGTTCTCAAGAATCCCTCGAACGTGCACTCACCTTGGCTCGCAGGCTCAATGATCAACAGCGCGAAGGTCAAACCCTGCGGCGGAAAGGAGAAGCAGCAACCAAAAGCTACGACTTACACTCTGCCCGTCGGTACTTAGAAAATGCGATCCGGATTTTCCAGGAAATAGAAATACCGGATGAAGAAACTGCCGGCTTGATTATCTTAATTTCCGTCCTTCGCGAACTTGGAGACCTGCCTGGTTCCATCACCACCGGCGAGCAAGTGATCCGCATCAATAAGAGAACTGGAGACCGCCGTCAAGAAGCTGATGCTTTGCTAAGACTCTCCGGAACCTATTCCATATTAATTCGGGATGATAAAGCCGCTCGCGATCACGCTGAGGCTGCCCTGATCATCTATCAGGAAATTGGTGATAAAGCTGGAGAGTGCAGTGCTCTAAATTCACTTGCCATCACTTATAACCATCGATTCGATATCTCTTCCAGTGAAGCGTACTATCTCCAGTCGCTTGAAATCGCAGAAGCGATATCCGACTCCCAGGTGATCGGATTTGTGACCAGTAATTTACTCACCAGTGTATTCCTGCCGCGTGGGCAGCTGGAAGGGGGGTTGAATTTCTTGCAGGAGATGCAGGAGAAGGCTGAGCTGCGTGATGATCGTTTTTTGATCGACTTTACTTCTTTCTTGCAAGTTGTCACCCTCGATTACCTGGGCCAATATGAGTCAGCATTGAAATTGTTATTGCCCATCCGATCACGGGCTGAGGAAATTGTTAGCCATTCAATGTATGTAGCCCTTCTTGCACTTAGCTGCAATTTTTACCTGCTTTGTGAACGAGAGGAACAAGCATTAATAACCAGACGGGAAGTGCTCAAGTTCGTCAAAACCATCGATCAGATCGATTTACCGTATGCCAGAGCTTGGAATTACTTGGCGAAATCCGCCTTGCTCATTGGAGACAAGAATCTCCTCCAGCAAGGATTAGAATTTATTAAATCTGCAACTTCATTTCACAAGAAAATGACTGATCTCTTAATGCTGGCAGACGATTTGACCATATGCGCCCAACTTCAGCTGGCACTCTTCGAAATCGATGGCGATCGAACTCACCTCGATCTGGCTTTCGGAAGTTCTTCAGAGGCTGTCCAACTGCCTGAAAAAGATCCTGAAGTCTGTTTGCTTGATGAGTATTGCTTTATTCACGCCCGTGTATTAAAGGCGCTTGGTCGCGATGATGAGGTGGAACCATACCTGCGTAAAGCTTTTGACAGGGTAATTCAGGTTGCGGATAATATAGAAGATGAGAATCTTCGTCAAAGCTGGCTTGAGAACGTCGAGATACACCGCGATATCATATCTGAAGCCAGGTCTCGGGGCTGGATCGAGAACTGAGATTCTTCCCTATCCCATTGTTTTTAATAGAGACGCTGTCTGCATCTCACCAATATCACCATCTCTGCTGATTAAACAGGATCAAGCCTTTCATTAATTACCATCCCCACTCACTGAAACTTTATCGCACCCTTCCACCCCTGGAATTAGTTACTGAGATGATGATATGACTGGCATGCTATAATTTAATGCTCGATATAGAATTATTCAGTAAGGTAAACACGTTAATTGACCAGGATGACTCCCAAAAAATCAGGTCAAGGAAAATGGACGCACCAGCTTCCAGTTTAAAAGAACTCTCTCGATTAGCGTTTTCACAGCCATTGCATTGGTTATCAACAGAACCCGGTGAGGATAACCCAATAGGCTGGATTTGCATATCTCTTGAAGAAACCTGTGCCGGGGATGTGCTCTTGGTGCCAGGAGATGGAGCTACCGCGGAACTTCTAATGGAAGCACATGAGAAAGAGGCAAGGGCGGTGCTTTTCTTGGGGAGAAAACCATCAAAGGCAGTCACCATCCCTGCTGGTTTGCCTGTGGCAATCGTATCAGGAAACCATGATCTAAAAGCTACCCAGCGCCTGTTGCTCACCATCCTGATCAACCAGCGCGCAGCCCTGCAGGAAAGGGGAGCCAGGATACACGCTCAACTCACCCAAATCGAATCTGAAGACTCGGGTTTGGAAGGTTTAGTGAAAACCATGGCCGACATTTCTGGAAAGGGAATCCTGGTTCAAGATAAAAGGGGGAGAATTCTTGTGGAATGTGCGTCCTCTGCGTTGGCGACGATCTGGGCCGACATCGTTAACCAGTTGAGATCTTTGGACTCACTGCCGGAGCTTCTGGGTGATCGCCGCCGGGTTGGAA
>DATKXE010000352.1:0-7286 GCA_035529195.1 Anaerolineales bacterium | reverse complement strand
GAAATTCACTTTCCAGGATTTTCTAACCACATGGTTAACCAGCATCCAATCATCTATAAAGTCCACCACTTGGTATCAATATGATATGACTTCGAACCGCCATATCATCCCCATTCTTGGGAAGTATAAATTGGTAAATTTGCGACCAGAACAATTTCAATTTCTCTATAATACAAAGCTCAAATCAGGTACCGGTGTTCGAACCATCGAGGTTATCCATACAGTTATTCACAAAAGCCTGAATCATGCAGTGAAGTTAGGTGTGCTAAGTCGCAATCCATCTGATGCAGTTTCAAAACCGAGAACAATAAACAACGAGATGAGAATTTTTTCCGAGGATGAAGTAAATCGGTTTTTGAACCTCTCTCAAGGTACGCGCTATGAAACCTTATACCACATAGCCATAGCAACAGGATTAAGACAATCTGAGTTGCTAGCCATTAAATGGTCGGATTTAGATTGGGAAAAGAGGACGCTTAATGTTCAGCGCCAATTAAAACGTAAACATATAACGGGTGATTATTATGATTCTCCAAAAACCAGCAATGGTCGTCGATCGATCACTCTCGGGCTGAAGACCATCCAGAAACTTCGTGAGCAACATAAACGTCAGGAAAAGGAGCGTGATACAGCTGGTATCCGTTGGAAAGAAAATGACCTGATTTTCCCCTCAACGATTGGCACACCGATGGGTCAGAATAACCTTTTCAGAAGTTTTAAAGCTCTTTTACGAACATCGGGATTGCCTGAAATACGTTTTCATGATCTACGCCACACTGCAGCTTCATTGATGTTAAATTATGGGGTCTCACCCATAATTGTGTCCAGAAGACTTGGGCATTCCAAAATTAGTATCACATTAGATGTCTATGGTCATTTGATTCCTGAAATGCAAAACGAAGCAGCAGAACTGATTGATGATTTGATCACTCCAATACCTGTTGAATTGCACACGGGTTGCACACGAAAGGACATTTCGCCAATTGATAACCCTCATATATAGAAAATATGGGACTATTTCTGTAAATAATCCCATATCTAGGGGTGGCTGACGGGGGTCGAACCCGCAACATCTTGATTCACAGTCAAGCACTCTGCCATTGAGCTACAGCCACCATGTGGAGAGGATTTTATCACGCAGAACCGAGACGGGCAAGTTCTCCGGACAAGTAAGAGGTAATTTCAGATCTGGATATGCTCTTCTGTTCCCCGCTTTTCAGATCCTTAATCTGAATCGATCCCTGGGCAATTTCATCGGGTCCAATGACTACTGCATAATTTACTCCTACGCGGTCCGCGTATTTGAACTGCTTACCCAGTTTCGCAACTTCCGGGTAAACCATCGCCGCGATACCCGCTTTTCTTAATTCGGCAGCAGCAGAAAAGCTTTCAGCCAGCGTATCTTCACTAAAAACTGTGACCAGAACCTTTGCGGGTTGAAGGTTGAAATCAGGCAGTTTTCCATTTTCTGCCAAAATGATCGGCAGAACCACGTCGCCCATGGCGAATCCAACACCCGGGAGCGGATCACCACCTACATCTTCAACCAGGTTATCATAATGCCCGCCGCCGAGAATCGCGCGGACGCCCTCGCTGAAATCACGCGCCTCAAACACAATCCCGGTGTAATAATCAAGTCCTCTCACGATCCGTGCGTCAAATTCCACAAAATCTCGCACCCCAAGCGCGTCCAGGGCGGCAAAGAATCGCACCATTTCTGCAGAGGATTTGTATAGTTCCTTATCGGAGAGAGTTTTCTTCAGCCCGGCCAACTGGTCCTTTGAAAATCCTTCATCCAGGACGAATTCGTCCCATTCACTCTCTGCCATCCTATCCCGGCGATCGATGATACCCAGAACTTTGGCTTTTTTCTCTCCAGTTATACCTAGTTCATTGAATCGCGCATCCATTAAGCGCCTGTCGTTGACCAGAACTTTGACATCCGCGGATGTCAGGCCGACTTTACGGAAGAGCTCCACGCAGATGGCGACCAGTTCTGCGTCTCCTTCCGGTGCATTGACGCCGATCAGGTCAATATTCCATTGAAAGAATTCCCTTGTGCGGCCTTTCTGCGGTTTCTCATACCGCCAGAAAGGGCCAAATGACCACCAGCGCAAAGGATATACAAGTTCATGCTGTTTTTGAGCGACCATCCGTGCCAGGCTGAGCGTTAATTCCGGGCGGAGAGTAATTAAATTCCCGCCGCGGTCCGGGAAAACAAAGGATTGTTCTTTGACCAGTTCTTCACCGGATTTTGCCGCATAAAGGTCAATAGACTCTAAGAACGGGCCGTCATATTCCTGGTACCCGAATAACTCGGATACTTCCCGTATTATTCCGTAAAGCCAATTTCGTAACGCCATTTCATACGGATAAAATTCTCGCGTGCCTTTGACAGTATTAATTTTCTTATTCATGATCATCCATTTCGTCAGAAAATTTTAACATACCAAATACCACAATATTTTTGATTATGATAAAATCTTTTGGTTTTGTTAGTATTTTTTAAGAAATTCAAGGAGAACCTACAAGATGGCAAAGGGATCAAATAAACAAGACTCTGCAAATGTTGTTAGGGAGGTAATTGAGGAATTTCATGCCCAGAAAGATGAATTAATTCCAATTCTTCTAAAGATCAATAAAGAACTTGGATATGTTTCGAGTTCAACTCTTGATCAAATCAGTACCACCATGCGAATTCCCAAAAGCCAGCTTCAGGGAGTCGCTAGTTTTTATTCCATGATTTTTACTGACAAAATAGGCGAACATGTAATTAAATTTTGTGAAAGTGCTCCATGCCATGTTGAAGGTGGAAAAGCTGTTTGGGAAAAACTTCAAGCAACTTTAGATCTATCCTCCGGTGAAACCAGTGAAGATGGAAAGTGGACACTCACAACTACAAGCTGCCTGGGCTTATGCGCAGAAGGTCCCGTGATGATGGTTGATGAGGATATCTACGAAAAGGTATCTCCAGATCAGATACCATCGATTCTTGGAAAGTATTCGTAATCAGGAGATCCGTATGAACAAGACCGAAATTAAAGAACAAAGAATAGTCTTAAAACGATTTGGCCAAATTAATCCAGAATCAATTGATGACTATATTAATTCTGGCGGATACAGTGTGTTAAAAGAAGTACTGGGCAAGAAAAAACCAGATGAAATAATTGCTGCGATATCAGAATCTGGGCTGCAGGGACGAGGGGGAGCCGGATTTCCTACTGGAGTAAAGTGGAAATTTGTTGCCGGAACGAAAGGACCAAAGAAATATATAATCTGCAACGCAGATGAAAGCGAGCCTGGGACCTTTAAAGACCGACTAATTCTCGAAGGAGATCCCCATAGTGTGCTTGAAGCAATGATCATCGCAGCTTATACTGTCGGGGCGGATGAAGGATACATATATGTTCGAGGTGAGTATTCAAAAGTACATGCGCTGTTGAAGAATGCCATTGAAGAAGCAAGGGAAAAGGGATTCCTGGGTAAAAAAATTCTTGATTCCGGCCTAAATTTCGATTTGCATATTCATATTGGCGCAGGCGCATATATATGCGGTGAAGAAACCGCCTTGATTGAGTCTATTGAAGGCAGACGTGGTGAACCTCGAACAAGACCCCCCTTCCCGACAACCCACGGTCTCTGGGGAAAACCTACACTGGTCAATAATGTTGAAACCTTCGCGAATATTGTTCCAATCATCGAAAATGGCCCGGAGTGGTATCGTTCGTTTGGGACAGAATCAAGCTCGGGAACAAAAGTTTTTACCATCCTTGGAAATGTAGAAAAAAAAGGTTTCATTGAAGTTCCAATGGGAATTACTCTCCGTCAGGTAATCTCAGACTTTGCAGGTGGAATGGAAAATGCCAAGCCTTTTAAATTAGCACAAACAGGCGGCTCAAGCGGTTCAATCATTCCAGAAGACTACCTGGATGTCCCGATAGATTTTCAATCATTTGGTAAATCAGGTGTGGCGATGGGCTCTGGCGCACTCCTCATCTGCAATGATGAAACCTGTGTTGTCGAATTGGCAAAAGTATTGCTGAATTTCTTCCGCTATGAATCATGCAGCAAGTGCAATCCGTGCCGGATTGGTAATGAAAGAGCATATCAAATATTGGATAATATCTCTAAAGGCGTAGGAACCAGAAAAGATATTGGTGATCTTGAAGACCTTAGCAACTGGTTATTTGACACATCACAATGCGGTCTTGGCCAAACCGCAGGATCCCCTATCAGAGACATCTTAAAGCATTTCCGTGATGAAGTCGAAGCACACATTATCGAACAAGAATGCTCAGCAGGAGTTTGTCAGATGAGCAAGAAACCTACACCAGTTGCACACTAAATAATCCGGAGATAATCAAAATGGTAAATATTACTATCGACGACATCAAGCTTGAAGTTTTGGAAAATCTCACAATTCTTGAAGCTGCTCGTCGAGCAAATATTGAAATCCCGACACTTTGCGACCATAAGACATTAATCCCATATGGTGGATGCCGTTTATGCGTTGTGGAGGTTGACGGATCGCGAACTTTGCAACCCTCATGCACCCTACCAGTAGCAAAGGACATGGTCATCCGCACAAACACAGAGAGAGTACGTGCAGCTAGGAAATTCATTCTCACTATGATATTTAGCGAACGAAATCATTTTTGCCCATACTGCAATGTGACAGGCGGTGATTGTGAACTGCAGAATTCTGCATATGCCGAGGATATGACCCATTGGCCTATTCAGCCGAACTGGAAGCCCTATCCTGTGGATGCTTCGCATCCATTTATTGTTCTGGAACATAATCGTTGTATTCTTTGCCGCCGGTGTGTGCGCGCATGCAATGAATTGGTTGGTAATTTCACACTCGAATTTGCTAATCGCGGTACAAATAGTATGCTTATTGCAGATCTGGATGTTCCTCTCGGTGAAAGCTCCTGCGTTAGTTGTGGAACTTGTATGCAGGTTTGCCCAACTGGAACTCTGATTGACAAATGGAGTGCCTATCAGGGCAAAGTTACTGAAGTTGATACAACTAAAACAATTTGTCAAGAATGCAGTATCGGATGCAGTATCAATGTTCTTACACGCGACAACCGCCTCGTAAGAATCGAAGGTAACTGGGATGGCGAAATCAATGGAGGAGTAATTTGTGAGGTTGGCAGATTCCATCCGATGGTTGAATCACGCGAAAGAATCTCTAAACCAATGGTCAAGAAGGATGGTTCGTCTATTGAGTCAAATTGGGAAGAAGCTTTATCAATAATTAAATCCAAATTGAACTCAACGAATGGTAAAAAAGTGGGAATAGCTTCAACTAAACTCTCAATGGAAGCCCTGGATATTTTCAAACAAGTTGGCGAATCATTAGCGTTTTCAACTATTAGTTCAACAGAGAACGGATCATTTACAGAAGCCGGTTTTTCGTTATTAGAGAAGAAAGGCAACTCATTTGAAGCTAAACTTGCACAAATTGAAAAATCTGATTGCTATTTGTTGCTTGGCGAAGATTTAACAAAGGATCACCAGGTAATGAGTTTCCTCGTAAAACGAACCTTACCGAAGGGTGCAAAATTAATTCAGGTTTCTTCTGGCGAGACTGGTTTCGGTTTATTTGCTGATCTTACCCTGAATGTTCAAGAAGACAAAATCCCTGATTTTTTTGGTGAGTTTTCTGCCCTAATAAATTCGACATCAGATGAGGACATATCGGGTATTTCCAAAAAATTTAATTTGGTTGATTCCGATTTCGGAACCGCTGTTGAATTTATTAAATCCGCGAAATCACCTATTATCATCATGGGGAGCAGGTATGAATTCAAGAACGCATCTAGTGTTTTTGAATCGGCGGTCTTATTTGCAGAAAGTATTAAAGGAAATTTCTTATCCTCAAAGGGAAATATCAATAGTCTCGGTGCAGCACAATTAGATATGAACCATTCATTTGATTTAGCAGAAACGGATCTGCTGATGGTGGCCGCAGGTGACGAAAAATTGGAAAATAATATTACATCCAAATTTAAGAATAATCCATTCACTATCTTGTTTAGCAGTTATGCTTCTCCTCTAACTGAAACAGCAGATGTCGTTTTGCCTGTTGGAAATTGGCTAGAACAAAGCGGACATTATCTAAATGTTGATGGTCATTTAATGGAATCGAAGGCCGCATTAATTCTGCCTGAAGGAATTGTTTCAAATTACGATGCCATTTCCAAATTAGCTGAGCAAATGGGAATTAGAACAACTTCAAGCTGGAAAAGCTCTCTAAAAAATATATCTGTTGTTGAAATTAACTAACTAATAATAGGAGTCATGATGGCAAAACCCAAAGTATCAAGCGACTGGATGACAGGATGTGCCGGCTGCCATATGTCCCTTCTGGATATTGACGAGCGAATTGTCAAACTTATCGAACTGGTTGATCTGCGCGCAACGCCAATCACTGACCTCAAGGAACCAGATGAGGATGGCGTTGATGTCGGTATTCTTGAAGGTGGAATAAATAATACGCATAGCGAGCACGTCGCCAGGCGCATGCGTGAACGATCAAAGATTCTTGTAGCCCTTGGAGATTGTGCAGTTTTTGGTGGTGTTCCTGCGATGAGGAACTTCTTTTCTATAGAAGAATCTCTTAAGCGGGCATATGTTGAAACAACAGATTCCAGTGGGAAAATTCCTTCCTCACCTGAATTGACCAAACAAACAAGAGTAAGAGCTATACATGAAGTTGTCCCGGTAGATGTATTTATTCCTGGTTGCCCTCCAGATGCAGATATCATCTTTTTCGCTTTAAGTGAGCTGGCTCAAGGAAGAATTCCCAAACTGGAAGACAAGAATTTAATGTGGAATTAGAAAGAGGTATTATGGTTGCCCAAAAAATTACTATTGATCCTGTAACACGGATTGAAGGCCACGCAAAAGTCACCATCAATATGAATAATGATGGTACGGTTGATCACGCGTATTTCCACGTCAATGAATTTCGCGGATTTGAAAAATTCTGTGAAGGCAGGATGGTGGTTGAGATGCCATACATCACTCCAAGAATTTGTGGAATTTGCCCAATAAGTCATCACCTGGCTGCCGCCAAAGCCGGCGATATTGTCTACGGCGTGACACCTCCCCGGACTGCGTCACTTCTTCGAGAACTGATGCATATGGGCCAGGTTATCCAAAGCCATGGCATGCATTTCTTTGAATTGGCGGGGCCTGATCTGATATTGGGATTCAATGCTGATCCTGCAATACGCAATGTTGTCGGGATCATTCAAAAAGATGCCAACCTGGCTTTA
>DATKXE010000351.1:0-8055 GCA_035529195.1 Anaerolineales bacterium | reverse complement strand
GTCCTTCCTCTGCAATTGTTAATTTTCCACAGGAATATGTTTCATCCATCCTTGACCTCCTGAACCAATTTTTTCGATACTTAGAACCGCTTGAATTCCAAAATAAAAAGCCCTCCGCAGATTCTGCGTCAGGCGATGAATTATTGACGCTAAATAACTATTCCAAAAAACCTGGATTATTGTTTCCCCGGTCAGTCTCTGCATGGCGAGGAAATAACGATCTGGTGCGGGTCTGAAATTGAATTTTCATCGATTTATCGGTTTTCTAATAATACACGGCATTATAGCATGGGAGCTATTTTGCTGGGATACAAACTTGACACTGGTCCTTGATTTTTCCTAGAGTGTAAACGCGGTATTCTCCAAAACCGAAGATCTTTCCCCTGATCTGAAATGGATGCTGCAAAGCACTCAGGTAGAAAAAGTAGTAATCAAACGCCACCCGCTTAACAATTATGAGCATAATATCTACGTGTGAGTCTTCAGCATACATTTCCCCCCAGCAAGCTGGTCACCGGCTTTCGATCTGGGACGAGTGCGCCAATAATTTCCTGCTATGGGAGTGTTTTCAATCAACCTTCTGTTGGATCTTCCATTTCCTGCTGACCGTAGCTCAAGTGAAATTCGCTGGGACGTTCATCCAGCGCAAACCCTGAGAGCACGAATAAAACATTGGCGACAGTTTTACCAGGATTGCGCCAGCGGTGGTGCAGCTTAGAGGCAAACAATAAGCTATCCCCTGGTTGTAAGGAGTATCTTTGCCCCTCTACCTCGTATTCAAGCTGTCCTTTTAGACAGATCACAAATTCATGTCCCGAGTGAACCAGGCTATGGGGACCGCTGGTAGCCCCACCTTCAAGTGTAAGCATAAATGGTTCTACGCGACCCACGAATGATTCTCCGCCCAATCCTTCCCACAATCCTCGCTGGAATTCAACTCGCGAACGCCTATCTGCCTTTCGATAAACGATCGCCTCCCGTGGGGGTTCAGTACGGAAGAAGGCTGTGATCGGCACTTCCAATGCCTCTGATAATTTATAGAGAGTGCTTACAGAAGGAGATGTTTTACCACGCTCGATCATACTTAATGCATTGGTCGACAAACCACTCAAACGGGCTAATGCGCGCATAGATAACCCTCGTTCCGTGCGCAACTCCCGCAGTCGAACTCCAACATCCATTGTTTTCTCTGCCTTCTCAGCACCCATAATCGCCTCCAAAAATAATGGTTATCAATAATTCCATTGACCTAACAATTGTACTATTATTTAGGACAATCCCAAAATATGCCAATAGCGAGTTTGCTGATTGGATTATGTTCGTATTCTTGCCAGCAATTGAAAGTTAATGGGGGTTATTACGAATATATATGATCTTTGTCACCCCAGCATGATGACAGAATGTGATTTGTTACAGATATCACAGAGTCAGAATTGGGGTAAAATTTATGGGGCAATATACCCATAAAATCCCCATGGTCCCATGCCATTCTGGTATTAAATTGGGGTCATTTACGCGATTAATAGATTAATTATGTCTAGACATGGCTTTAACAGTTCGAAATTGGTTGGAGGTGATGTCTTGAAAAACATCCACCACGGCGGATTGGTCGCTATGACCGCCCTGTTCCTGGTTCTACTGCTGCTGCTCACATTTGGCATTGCTGCAGCATCCGAACCATTGGACGCTCAATCGCAAGGTGTCGCTAATGAAACTTGCCTCTCCTGCCACGCCACGCCGGGGATGCAGACGACATTACCCTCTGGCGAAATCCTGTACCTGACGGTGGATCCTGAAGTTTACGGCCACTCCATCCACGGGGAGCAAGGTTATGCCTGTGTCCAGTGCCATACGGATATCAGTGATTTCCCGCACCGTCCCCTTGAAGCAGAGACAAGACGTGATGTCTCCTTGCTTTATTACAAAAACTGCGTCCGCTGCCATCAGGATAAATATGACGCCACGATGGACAGTGTACACCAACAAGCTTTAGAAAATGGCAACCAAGAAGCTGCCCTGTGCATTGATTGTCACGGCTACCATGATGTGACCGATCCAAGTGATCCTCGCAGCAAATCACCGGAAACATGCGAGCGCTGCCATTCCCTGATATACGCAGAATATGCTGAGAGCGTGCACGGTTCGGCATTGATCGGAGAGGGCAATCCGGATGTTCCCACCTGCATCGACTGCCATGGTGTACACAATGTCTCCGGACCATCGAATTCAGATTTTCATCTCTTCTCTCCCCAGCTATGCGCCAAATGTCACGCGGATGAAGAACTCATGGACAAGTATGGGATCAGCACCAACGTTTTCAATAGTTATGTCTCTGATTTCCATGGTACCACGGTCATCTTCGAGCAGCAATTCGAAGGTCAGGAAACAAATAAACCAGTGTGCATCGACTGCCACGGCGTCCACAATATGCATAAGGTTGATGAGGGAGAAAGCCAGGTCATCCGGGAGAATTTGTTGACTACTTGCCAGCGGTGCCACCCGGGTGCAACATCCAATTTTACCGATGCCTGGCTTGGACATTACGAACCAGACCTGAATCACTTCCCGGTGGTATACCTGGTTGACCGATTTTATAAAATATTAATTCCGGCAGTGCTTGGATTTATGGTCTTATTCGTCTTTGGCGACGCATCTCGACGCCTGATCAACCGCCGGAGGGAGAACAAAGATGAGTAATATCGCAGAGCCAGTAAAAGGATCAGCAGAAATCCTTGAACCGAAAAAGTCCTATCTGAGATTTTCGATCTCAGAACGCGTCGAGCATTGGATATTTATTGTCAGCTTTATCATCCTTGGCATCACAGGATTGGTCCAGAGATACTCAGAATATCAAATATCAAAATGGATCGTAGGCGCAGTTGGTGGTGTTGAAAACCTGCGCTTGATCCATCATGCTGCTGCCACCATCACAATGTTGATCGTGATTTACCACATCGGTGCTCTCGGGTACCGCATTTATGTTCAGCGTGCTCGATTGACAATGCTTCCGGTAGTCAATGACATCCTCAGTGTTTATCATGCCGCTCTTTACTATATCGGCATTCGTAAAGATCCACCCCAGCAAGGCCGCTATACCTTTGAAGAGAAGGTTGAATATTGGGCAGTGGTGTGGGGTACGGTTGTCATGGCTGCAACGGGTTTCATGATGTGGAACCCTATTGCGACTGCCAAGATACTTCCTGGTCAATTCATCCCCGCAGCCAAGGTAGCCCATGGTTTAGAAGCGGTACTAGCTGTGCTCTCGATCCTGATCTGGCATATGTATCAGGTCTTTGTCCGCCATTTCAATAAAGCCATGTACACCGGAAAGATTTCAGAAGATGTGATGCTGCATGATCACCCTCTGGAGCTAGCCGATATCAAAGCTGGAATCGCGAAACCTCCGGTAACCCCAGAGGGTAAGGCAAAGCGG
Organism: Anaerolineales bacterium; assembly: GCA_035529195.1. Taxonomy (GTDB): domain Bacteria; phylum Chloroflexota; class Anaerolineae; order Anaerolineales; family UBA4823; genus PFL25. The sequence goes on along the minus strand of DATKXE010000351.1, from coordinate 4,622 downwards.
CGCCGCGTTTATCTCCCAATCTATTTAGTGGTTGCTGTCGTGATGCTGGTGGGTGTCTATTTCTTCATCGCATATGAAGAAACTGCCCTTGCCACAGTGCCCCCTGCTGAGCAAGCCGAGGCGTTTGTCCCCTTCACCCCCACTCCCCTGCCAACAGCACCCCCGTCTCCAACACCACCTCCGGTTACCGCACTCACCTGGGAAGGTGGTATTGGTGCATTAATGGAATCGAAATGTGTTGCCTGCCATAACAGCAGCAGCAAGCTGGGTGGACTGGTTTTGAGTGATTACCAATTAACCTTGTTAGGTGGAAATTCTGGACCAGCAGTTCTACCAGGCGATCCGGAGAACAGCACCCTGATTATCATTCAATCTGCAGGTGGTCACCCAGGTCAATTATCAGATGATGAACTATCTCAAGTACATGAGTGGATCGCAGATGGAGCACCAGAAAAATAGCAGGCTTTTTTTTACAATCGCCCAATCCAATAGTTTAAATGCAAAACGGCTGGTAAAACTTCACCAGCCGTTTTATTTGTGATCAATCGGTAGCGGCAACTGCTACTGGTTTCTCGATCACCTCTTCTCCCCTGCTCGGATGATCGATCAGGTTCAAGTACCTGACCCCGATGGTAACCGCTAAAACTCCATAAGCGACAACTCCTAAACCGCTGATGATCTCGATTATGGACGGGAAATAGGTCGTATAGATTGTGTTTATCTCTTGGGGTAAATAGGTGAGGACGACCAGTAATCCTGACATATTGACATCCCAGCGGAAAGCCACCACACCTGCCACGATTAACATTAGCGCGATCACCTGAGCAGACCAGCTCTTCCGAAATCTCGGGACCAACAGTAAGATAGCAGGTATCAACGCACCTAACAGCATTTCACCGATCAGGAAATTAAACGCCAGCGGTCCAGATGTGAGCATACTCAAAGATTCTGATCTGCCCGGCTCATAGGTGTAGGTCATAGAAAATGCATCCCAGAAGCGAAAGTAGATATATCCAACCAGACCCCAACCGATAAACAATGTGATCTTTTCGAGCAAGGAATCATCTACTTTAGCCCGCGGGGTCAAGCGCCCGGAAATTTTTGTGACCAGGACTGTCAAGGCCGGACCACCCACAATGGCCGAGAACATAAACATTACCGACAAACCCGGTTTATACCAGATTGGACGAGCCAGCAGCACCCCGTAAGTGGCTCCAAGCGAGGATTGGTGGAGCATTGATAAGCCCAGGCCAAAAATCGCCAATATGGGGGCAAATCGATGGATGCTCGTCATTTTATTGGCTATCCAGGGGAAGCGGTTTTGCATCCATTCTGTGCGCCCGATCAGGGGAGCTGTTTCCAGCGCCAGCACACACAAATACAGGGTCAAGCACATGCTGACTTCCCACAGCAGGGAATGTGTATTCCAATAGACAATCGCATGCCAGAAACGATCTGGGCGTCCGATATCCAGTAACAAAGTCAGTAAAGCCATCGTATAGCCGATCAGACCGATAAAGGTCGCTGTACGTGCTACAGGTTCATACTGCTTCAAACCCAACAGATAAACCACAGCACATAAGGTAAAGGCACCTGCGCTCAATGCAATTGCAGATAAATCGATCGTGATCCATAATCCCCAGGGAACCAGATCGGTCAAATTTGTGACGCTTAAACCTTTCACCATCACAGTTCCATAGGCTGCAGCACCGGCCCCCAACACAATTAGCAAGAATCCGATCCAAAGGTGAACTGGTTGGATGGTAAATCGTTTGATGGTGATCATGATTTGGTTTCCTCTCTCGCCGGCAGGTAATATACCCGGGGGTCGGTCCCCAAATCTTCCCGCAGCCGGAAGTATGGATTGTTCTTTATCAAGCGACTGACTTCTGATTCAGGATCGTTCAGGTCCCCGAATTTGCGGGCACCCATCGGGCAGGTAACCACACATGCCGGGGTAGCTTCCTCATCAATACCTGGTTTTAACCCCAGCTTCAATCCCCGGTCGATCCGCTGGTAGCAGAAAGAGCATTTCTCAACCACACCGCGCGGTCTGCGTTCTACTTCTGGAGATCCCCACTCTGGCACTGCCGGGTTGGGTCCATCGAAGGACTCCCAATTGAAGGCTCGTGCCCCGTATGGGCAGGCAACTTCGCAGTACCGGCAGCCGATGCATTTATCGTAATCCATCATCACAATGCCATCGGCCCTGTGAGTGCTGGCACCGACCATGCAGGCGTTCACACAAGGAGCCTGTTCACACTGCATGCAAGGTCGCGGCAGGTAGACCTGCCGTTCACCAACTTTACCTGCATCTAAAACCCGGTTCCACGAGATATCAGGGTTGACATCATTATGCGCCCGGCAAGCCAGGGTACATTGGCCGCAGCCAGTGCATTTATCTTGATCGATGACCATCACCCATCGGTAGGGACTGGAGCCGTCAGTCTCTGACGCAGAGGTCCGGCGAGCCAGCCGAAAGCCACCCGCAGCCACCGAACCTAGAGCGAGGATTTTCAGGAAATCACGTCTTTGAATACTGTTATTTTCTTCCACGATTATTCCTCCTTGTCCCGCAGATCCAACCTGTTCTGGAAGCGTTCAATCCAGGGGGCCAATACCACACCCGCAGCTAAACCAACCAATCCTGCCAATATTGCGAAACCGATTGGACTCACGGGTTGAGGGGTTGCCATTACTGAAGAGACTTCCGCTGAGATCATGGGATCGAGTACTTCTTCTCCGGACTCTGCATGAACCTCCACCGGATCGTGCATCTGGTATTCATGACATCCATTGCATGAATCAAGACTGACGAAGAAGCTGTGATCCTTCTCGCCATGCATTTGGACACCCTGTTCCTGCAGGTTTGACATATGGCAATCTGCGCAGGCCAGCCCTTCTTGACTGTGGGCAGAATGGGAGAAGTTTGAAGATCGAGCCTGATGGCATGAAGCACACAATACCGAATCATCCTCAGCCAGTAATTGGCTGCCATGCGGATCATGACAGGTTTCGCAGCCCAGATCATTCTGAGCATGTACACTGGCCCCCCATTGGAAACTTGTCTCCGTGTGGCATTCTGCACACAGGTCAGAGCTGCGGGACACCGGCATGGGTTCTGCGGGGTGATTTTCCGGGATAGGATTATGGCATCTCTGGCAGGTGACACCATCAGATTCCCAGGTCCTGGTTGTAGAATCATAGCCTGTCACATGGCAAACCAGGCATTCAACCGTTGACCCGGCCTCTCGCCATGCATTTTGGAAAGCTGGATCGGAAAATGCCTGGCCATGTAAGCCATCTTCCCAGGTTTCATAAAATGCTGGATGGCAGGATTTGCAATCCTGCGCAGTTGAAATTTCTCCAGGTTGCTCTTCATCCAGTGATGGGCTCGCCTGAGCAAAGGCATAGGTTAAAAGCATCAATGGAATCGCGAATAATATTCCGTAAACGATTCGTGTAATAATGGTTTTCATTGTTGGTACTCCTCAATGTTCATCATGATTAGATCCCGACAGGTACCGGAGCATGCCGGAACACATCACAACCAATGCAGCTTTCCTGTAATTTGCCGGACTTTCCTCTGAACACCTGCCAGCATGGGGTGTCAGGATTCTGGTACGCCAAACAGCCAGCGCGTTTACCTTCAGGGCAGTTGTTGACATCCCAGCAGCCAACATTTCCAACTTTAACCAGCTGGCCTGCCTCTAAATCAGCTTCCTGTTTCCAGCGCTCATCTAACCACCTCAGCAGTTTAATGATCAGGAAAGTAAAAACTATCGGGATGGCAATGCGCAGAAGGATGCCCAAAATCATGGCGAAGGTGGTTGTTAGCCACTCCATGGGGAATCTCCTTTATCAAAATATTCGAACTTGCCGTCTGTTGATCAGCGTCCCAAGCAGAATTAATACCGTGAATGGGAAGACGAGTCTGATCAGTACTAGTGCGATAAGAACTAAAGCAGCATCCATTGCATCCTCCAAATTAATTGATTGTTCCTCAATTTACCGTTATCAGTTCAAGGTTATTTCCTACCAGAACTGGAGCCGTTTCATGCTCTTTTTCCAGCCTCAGTATAGAAAATCTCCTTAACAAAGTAAATCGGGAGGTTGCCATATTTTTATCTACCGTGATATCCCCATAGGTTGAGATAATTTAACGCGAATAACCCTACCCAGGATAGGTAATTTACAGTAATAAAAATTAGATCAGATTGTGAATTATTTCACCCACATTGGTGGGTAATTTCCCCCAGCAAATTGAATTAAAGTTTACCCAAATTACAGAATAGATTGTCCATTTTCCCCCACACACCCATTTTCTGATTAGATTCAGTTACCAATGACCTGATAGAAACAAATACCAGGTTCTCGACTTCTAATTAAGGTCTACCGAAAAACCTCAATTTGATGTTCTAGGCTTCAATGATACCTTTCCGGATAGCATATTTCACCAACTCAGCCCGCGAGTGCAGACTTAATTTGCCCATAATGTTCTCACGATGCCGGGCTACCGTCTTGGGGCTGATACTGAGCTGCTCAGCGATCTCCGTGTTGCTGGCACCATCCGCCAATAAAGTCAACACCTCGTATTCTCGGGGGGTCAATCCATCCAATGT
>DATKXE010000350.1:0-2467 GCA_035529195.1 Anaerolineales bacterium | reverse complement strand
TGCTGGGTGAAAACTAGAAACGTTTTAGATTCCAATTTCATTATAGCACACTGGTTTTCAACTCAAAAGCAATTAGACCTCATCCGGGTGGTATTCTCCACTTGCAGTAAGCTGGCGAGCTCCATCTTCCCCGGCTTCGTAAATCTGGTATTCGAGATCGATCGGCACGATTTGTGACAGCATTCCCTGGGCCGGGCAATAGCGTTTGGCCGATAGCTGGATGGCGCGCAGTACCGCACCTTCATCTATCCTATGACCTACGATTTGGTATTCAATCTTGATATGGGTGAACACGCGTGGGTGTTCTTCTGCCCGTTCTGCGTGGACCTTTACCTCAAAACCGGTCAACTCCTGGTGTTTTTTCTGCAGGATGGAGACCGTATCCATGGCGGTGCAGCCTGCTAACCCGGTGGCAATCAGCTCCATGGGGCGAAAGCCATCATCATCTCCACCTACCCTTGGGTTGGCTCCCAGAGGGACTAAATAGCCAGTATCTGCTGTGCCGGTGAAGGATAATCCTTGATGCCAGATTACTTTTGCTTCCATGTTTACTCCTTGAGCAATGGCGTGATGTTCTGTTCTAATGAGGCCCGGGTGACGGCTCCGCTCCAGACCATGACCACCTGTCCCTGCCTGTCGATCAGGAAAGAACTGGGCAGGTAATTATTGCGAAAACTGTTCAACGCCGAGCTGCTTGGATCTAACCAGACTGGAAAATCCATCCCATAACGAGCGATAAAATCGGAAACCGTATCGGCCGGATCGCCAGCGTCGATCGCCACGAGGATAAAATCCTGGTGCTGGTGATCGCGAAAATATGCATTCAGGATGGGCATTTCCTCCCGGCAGGGAGGGCACCAGGTCGCCCAATTGTTAACCAGAACAACCTGCCCTCGGTAATCAGCCAGCGATACGGGATTGCCATTAATATCGTCAAGCTGAATATCAGGAGCCGGGTAGCTCACCCTGGCTGGGGCATTCAATTCCACTTTGGCCGGTGAGGCTGATGCGCCTGGATTTGGCAGCAGGATCAGGGCAGCTATGCCCACGATCAGCAAGCCGCCTCCGACCAGGACCATTGCTAATATTTTATATTTCTGGTTTTGACTTCGTTGCTTAAGGTTAGTTGGCATTGATCGAGCGAATGATCTCAGCGAGTAATTGCTCTTCTGGCACCGCGCCAACCACGTGACCAGCGCCATTGTTAATCGTGGTCTGTGGTACGCCGCTGACATGATGTCGTACAGAAAGCTCGGGGAATTCAGTAGCTTCCACCATCTCTGCCTGGACCAGCGGGCTTTCCATCGCCATCTGGTGGGCTAGAATTACGGCCCGGGGGCAGTAGGAACAGGTGGGGGTGACGAATACTTGCAGGGAGACCGGTTCAGTTAAATCAGCCAGCATATCCCTCGTCTGCTGGTTTAATCCAGAATCACGCCCGGAAACCAGGATGATGTCCTGGATCAAGGATGAAAATTCATGACCCGCGGGAACTCCGGCGTATCTGACCCCAAAATCGATCAGCTTGTCACCATCTCGACCGGTGATCACCAGACCAGGGGTCTTGTCGACGTGATACATGCTGGCAAGTTCCGAGTCTATCTCAACATCATATACGCTGAGGTGAAGGTCACCTGATAAGGCAGTAACTTCTTCCGCCAGCTGCACAGTCTGCTCGCAGAATTCGCAGTCATCCCGGCTGCCGAAGAACAGCACTTCAACCGGATGGTTTAACTGCCCGAAGGCTTCTGTTACCTGACCTTTTATCTCATCATTGAGTAATGCTTCCACTTGACTTGATCTCCTTAAGATATTATTTTATTGGAATGCCCCACCGGGGCAAGACTATAGTGTTATCAGGTAAAACACCCAGAGAGGGTGTACCTGCATTGAGGACATTCCAGGTTGAGCACGCCGTTGTAGTCCAGATGTCCAATCTGGCAAACCGGGCATTTATCACCGATTTGGAATTCACGTGGGGTATCCTGCTGTTCTACCTGAACCTGGCCTTCACCTTCAAGCATGAGGACGAAAGGCAGGTCTTGAGGTTTTGTCATTTTAATGTCCGGCAAAGGATTAGATGCAGTTATGCCGAGATGGTTACAAATTCAAGAATTCATCTAAATCCAGGCGGTGGAAAAGCCTTTGACGGACCTCATCAGGGACAACAGCTGCTTCGGATGATGTTTGGTAGAGGGAAATGGTTTTGCTCAGTGTATCGATTACTATCCGGCAGTTCTCGCAATCTTTCATATGCAGTTCGATTTCGTCGCACAGATCTTTCTGTAAATCGCCATCTACATAATCAGAGAGGGAATTTAACAGCTGCCGACATTCTTCGTGACTGTGCATCATTTATTCCTTTTCTAACAACCTGCCAAAGTATTCCGAAAGATCTTCCCGCAATCGCAATCTGGCCCGCGATAGGCGAGTTTTTACTGCCATTTCACTGATCTCAAGTACTTCA